>JBAHZV010000116.1:0-5141 GCA_037132845.1 Psychromonas sp. | reverse complement strand
ATTTTCTTTTAAAACTGAAATCATATAATTGTTGTGCGATTTCTGACATTCCCACCATGCATAATCCGTCACCGCCTTGTCGTACACATAGAGATGCTTTTCCTGTTTATTCTTGCTGTTGTTTTGTGTTTCAATATGACTTATCAGACGTCAATTACTTTGGCCGATCGGCGTCAATTAACTTGGCCGATTTCTTGGTTTGACTTTAAAGCTTGTTTTTTACGGTAACTCTCTCCTTCTATTTTATAAATATCTGCATGGTGAACAAGGCGATCTATGGCAGCAACGGTCATCATATTGTCACCGAAGATACTATCCCACTCACTAAAGGCTTGATTGGTTGTGATCAATAAACTACTCCGTTCATAACGATGCGCTATTAATTCAAATAATACTTGGCTTTCACTGTCACTTTTCTTTACATATCCAATATCATCTAAAATCAGTAATTCATATTTATCTAATTTTTTAAGCGCATCTTCAAGCATTAGCGCTTCCCGTGCTTTTTGAAGCTGCTGTACCAATGCGGTACTACTGGTGAACTTCACTCGCTTTGACTGTGCTACTAAAGCGTGACCTATCGCTGCACCAAGGTGAGTTTTACCCAGTCCACTGGCACCAAAGAGTAAGATGTTATGACCTTGTTTAAGCCAGTCAAGCTGGGTGATTTTTTGCTGCAGTTGCTGTGCTGTTACACCCTTAACTTCACTAAAGTCATATTGATTAAGCTGTTTACCTATTGGTAACTGACTTTCTTTCAATAGTCGTTTTAATCTGTTTTCATAGCGGTGGTTTGTTTCCAACTCACATAACTCAGCCAAAAATTGTGCAGGCTCCCATGCACCTCTGATCGCTTTATCAGATAAATATTGCCATGTTTTACTCATTTCTGTCAGTCGTAACTCTTTAAGTAATAGCGGTAAACTTTGAATATTAGCCATTTAAACCACCGATTAAGCTGTCATAGCTATTCAGATCATGTTGCAACGTAAAGATGATGGGTATTTCAATTTTTTCAGGGCCAAATAACGCTCGGCACTGCTTTATTGATGGTGGAGAGTTTGTTTCCAATTCACTTAAAACATAGCGCCCAAGTGACGCTTCACAATCATAATTATCGGCAAGTAAGAGCAAATCTACCATATATTTACAATCCGCATCTGTAAGGCCTTCTTGATTGAGTGCTTTCCATAGTAGAGTGAAATCACCTGCGGGGATAAGGTCGTCACGAAATAGTGAAGATCTGAACGCATTGGGCTTTTTAGCAAGCGAGTGGATCACATGGCGATAATTAACACTGCGTGCTCTGAGAGGCCCTGAAGCATAAATTCGATTCAAAGATAAAGTTTCTTCATGACCATAAAATAACACTAACCGATCATCAAAAACATGCACTAAAAGTGCACAACTGATAAGGCGTGATGGGACAGTATAAGTGACTCGTTTAACGTTGATGGTGCTACTTGAAGACACTTTTACATACAGCTCACTAAAGTCATTAGTGCGGCGACAAGGAAGCGATTGTAAGTGTTCTTTTTCTTCTTCAAAGCGTGTTTTACATTGACGGTTAATTTTGGCGACAATGATGTTAATGAATTTTTCATACTCACTAAGGCGACTAAAATCACGGCTACCACGTAATATTAACTGCTGATCTACCTTTCTTTTTAAATGACCATTTGCAGATTCAATGGCACCATTTTCATGGGCAACGCCTTTATTGTTACGTGTCGCTTTTACCGAATAATGCTTGCACAATTTAGCATAGCGCTCAGTTAACAGTGTTTCTTCGCTATGGTTCTTATAAGCAGCGCTTAAACTGTCAGTACGATGTGTTGCTGGTACGCCACCACTACGCCAAAAGGCATTCTGTAAGCCAGACGAAAGTGACTCAAAACTCTCACCGCCCAAGCATACCTGAACGTAAGTCCAGCCACTATACACAAGGCGGTAATGATAAAGTTTATGTTCAAATTTCACGCCTGCTAGGGTGATGTTTAGCTTATTCATCCAGGTGTAATCCGATATCCCCATGTCGCCAGGCGTATGCTTCTGGAGGAAAATGACTTCTTGCTCGGGTCCATACTTGGCGCGCCATTTTTTAACACGTCGTTGCAGGGTTCTCAAGTGTGAATAGTCAAATTGTGTAGAGGATTTTTCATCTAAGACCTCAAGTAAGGTTATCGGCTGAAGTGCAGGGTTTTCCGCAAGCAAAGGCACTATATGCTCCTCAAAAAGGCCATTTAAGGGGTCTTTACGGGTGCGATATTGGCGAATCTTAGGTTTGGATTGATGTTCACCTTTATCAATTCGCCTTGCGGTTCTTTCAGAAAAACCCGCTTTAGCGGCTGCGTTGACTTGTGAGTTTTTTGGGCTCTTACGATAAGACATATATAAATTAACCTGTTGTTGGTTTATGGAATTTCCAGGCATATAAAATCTCTTAGTGATTGAAGATGCCTGAAGTTTACCAAAACCAGCCAAGCTAGTTGTCGCGAACCGGTCAAGTTAATTGTCGCCTAATAGACGAATTGCATTTTCAGCCACATTGTTATCCAACGGAATAATGCCATCCGTTAAAAACTCAACTAATCTCGACCAGTTGTTATTGAGATAATGTAAGGCGTTACCCAGCTTTGATTGCTTAGGTGATTGTAATAGCGATTTATCCAGCCACGTGCGCATCTCATTGATGATCATGCAAGATTCTTGTCTGCGTATTGCTAATCGCTCTACATTCGATAAATGCACACACCGTTTTTCAATCTGGTAAAGCTTTCCGATGTAGTTCATTGCAACGTGGGCTTTGCCTGTTTTTACTTTTTGTATTTTCAGTACGTCGTTAAATTTTCGACGGGCATGCGCCCAACAAGCAATACGTGTAATACCATTATTTTCACAGACAGCGTTGTAACCAGAATAATCATCCGTGACAAGATAACCACTAAAATCATCAAGTAATGAAGTCGGCACGCTACCTGCCCGAGAGGGGGCATAATCGAATAAAACAACACGTTTACCAGGCTCGCCAGCAAGCCCAACCCACATATAGGATTTAGACTGTGCAGTTTTCCCTTCCTCTTTTAACACTTGATAAGTCGTTTCATCATAATGAATCAGGGGCTGTTCGAGTAATTTATCTCTAAACAGGTTTATTAGTGGGGTAAATATATCGCCACCGAGCTTTATCATCCAGTTGGCCATCGTATTGCAGGGAATATGGATTTTGGAACGTTTGAAGATGCTTTCTAAGCGATAAAGTGGCAGTGCATCTTGGTATTTACTCACCGCGATAAAAGCTAATGTGCCCGCTGTTGCATTGCTTTTGGGAAAGGCTTGTTTAGGCATCTTCGCAGTATGAATACCCTGTTCGCAACAACGACAGCCATATTTAAAACGTCGATGATGGATAACCTGTATAGTTGCAGGAATAATATCTAACTGCTCTGAAATCTCTTCACCTATTTTATGCAGAGGCTGACCATCATGAGCACAGAATTTATCGGCATCATCCAGATCATGGATCATATCGACACGGGTTAAGTGTGCAGGTAATACTGCGCGACCCGTTTTTTTCTTCTTTGATGAAGTTGAATCATCTTCAGTTTCAGGACTATTTTCATCTTTAGCAAGTGGTTGAATTTCATCATCCAAAGAAACAAGAAACTCCGCTTCATCAAACAACTCACCCTGCTGTGGATCCCATTTTTCACTCGAGGGAGCAAAACGCTGATAACGAGACAATCTGAACTGTTCGATAAGCGCAGTGATTTTTTCATCTTGTTTAGCCAATAACTCATCTTTATCGGTCAGCAAAGCGCGCGCTTCAAGCAGTAAATCTTGAAGCTCTTTAACATCTGTAGGTAGCTGATTTGTCGTCTTTTTCATGGTATTCATTATACTAAAAACCATCATAAAGTTCACTATAAAACAGTGCTGTAATGTAAGGTTTTATGGGGTTTCATCGCAAAAACATCGATGCCATCAAGTAGCCAATTTAACTGTTGCCCATCAATTGTTAACACCTCTTTTTCATTCTTTAATGGCCACTTAAATTGCGCATCATCGAGTGCTTTAAGCCATAAAATAAAGCCTGTTTTATCCCACACCAATATTTTTATTTTGTTGCGCCGTTTATTAGTAAATACAAACAGCTGAGATGAGAAGGGATCGAGGCAGAGCGTCTCTTCAACAATCATTGAAAGCCCGTTGATGGCTTTGCGAAAATCAATGGGATCACGGCAGAGGAAGATTTTTTCAATTGAGTGGCTAGGCCTTATCATAACTGACTCGCACTTTTGAGTAGAGAATCAATATCAACATTAGAGATTTCAACGCTCACCCCGTTGCATAATATGACTCTGCATAAAAAAGTTGATGTTTGAGTGCTAGAGATTACCACTGGTATCATAGGGTTATGGGCAACAGGAGGTAATTTCCCCTTTTTTATTAGCATTGATCGCGCATTATAAAATGCTTTTAAAGACAGGTTATTTTGCTTTGCATAAGCCGACATAGATAACTTCTGCTTGGTGGCTTGATTGATATGATCTAACCAGCCTTGCTGTATTTTGGTAAGTGGTTTTGTGTACAAAATAATTTCCCCTAAAGATAAAAGAAATAGAGTGGCAGTTATTTTGACAGTTTGTTAGATGGGGTTTATTGAGGGCTTACGCTTCATTCTATTATTAACAGATAATTGATGCAATTTATCCTACAATTAGCATACAACATATTTTTTAAACCTACGTGAAAAAGCTCAACTCAAAGTGGAAATAGTGAAAATGCCCCTTTGCATTCAAATCAAAGAGGGCAACAAATGACAATGTAGAAGGAAAAACGCACGGTGCTAGCAATGACAGTTTAATTAAGCGCTATGCTGTAATGCTTTGGTTACTTTCTCAAACAAATCTAACGATAAGTTATCAATTTTCAGCAATCGATTTAATTGTACTTTAATCAAACTAATACGCTTTGTATCTAAACGTTTAAATTGAATAAGTGGCGTAATTAAACGTGCCGCTACCTGTGGATTTTGACTGTTTAGCTTAATAAGCTGATCCGTTAAAAATAGGTAGCCACTGCCATCAAGCGCATGGAAAGCATAACTATTGGCACTGACAAAAGTCCCCACTAACGCA
>JBAHZV010000019.1:0-10248 GCA_037132845.1 Psychromonas sp. | reverse complement strand
GATGATGCTTTGTATCATGCTAAAAAGAATGGACGTAATAGAATTGAGATTAATGGTTAAATTTAAAAGGCACCCTTATTCAATCTGCTAGGGTTGCCTCTTTAATCAGTTAGTATTGCTTTAAACGTTAAAACGGAAGTGAATAACATCACCATCTTGGGTGATATATTTCTTACCTTCTAAACGCCACTTCCCTGCTTCCTTGGCTCCTGCTTCGCCCTTGAACTCGATAAAATCATCATAACCGATAATCTCGGCACGAATAAAGCCGCGTTCGAAGTCAGTATGGATAACACCAGCCGCTTGTGGAGCTGTTGCACCTATTTTTACGGTCCAAGCACGTACTTCTTTAACGCCTGCGGTAAAATACGTTTGTAGGTGTAACAGTTGGTAACCACTGTAGATAACTCGGTTTAAGCCGGGCTCTGTTTGCCCTATTGCCTCTAAGAACTCTGCTTTGTCTTCTTCTTCAAGTTCTGATATTTCAGATTCAATGGATGCGCAAATAGGAACTACAATTGCATTTTCTTTTGCTGCAATGGTGCGTACAACGTCTAAATATTCATTATCTTCAAAACCATCTTCAGCCACATTAGCAATATACATGGTTGGTTTGCCTGTTAAAAAATTAAGGTAAGCAATGGCTGCTTTCTCTTCTTTTTCTAAATCAAGACCACGTACCATGCCATCATTTTCAAGGTGAGTTCTTACTTTTTCTAATACTGGCAACTCAAATTTTGCGTCTTTATCGCCACCTTTTGCTTTTTTAGCAATCCGTAAAATACTACGTTCACAACTTTCTAAGTCCGCTAATGCAAGCTCAGTATTAATGATATCAATATCATCTTGTGGATCGATTTTTCCTGAGACATGGACAATATTGTCATCGTGAAAACATCGTACAACATGACCAATCGCATCTGTTTCACGAATATTTGCAAGAAATTTATTGCCTAAACCTTCACCTTTAGAAGCACCTTCAACGAGTCCTGCAATATCAACAAACTCCATCGTTGTTGGTATGACACGTTCAGGGTTTACAATTTTAGCAAGCAGATCAAGACGTGGATCAGGCACGGGTACGATACCGGTGTTTGGTTCGATAGTACAAAACGGAAAGTTAGCTGCTTCAATGCCCGCTTTAGTCAGTGCGTTAAAGAGAGTCGATTTACCTACGTTTGGTAGGCCGACGATGCCACATTTGAAACCCATGTTATAAGCCTTTTGATTTATGTAATGTCTTATTTATTGTGCTTTAAAACTATGTAAGCGGTTCATTGCTTTCGCTAGCCCATCTTGCCCTAAAATTGAGGTGCAACGTGCTGCTTCATCAATACTTTGATCAATTAAGTTTTGTTCAGATTTGGATGCTTTGCCAAGAACAAAACCACTGACTTTGTTTTTGTCACCCGGATGACCAATGCCAATACGTAAGCGGTAAAAATTTTTATTGTTACCTAATTTATTAATAATATCGCGTAAACCATTATGTCCGCCATGACCTCCGCCTAATTTAAATTTCGCAATACCGGGGGGAATATCAAGCTCATCATGTGCAATGAGAATTTCTTCCGGTTTAATGCGATAAAAATTAGCCATTGCAGCAACCGCTTTACCACTTAAATTCATAAAGGTAGTTGGAACAAGCAGTCGAACATCATTTTTAGCAAATCGCATACGGCCAGTTAAACCATAAAATTTTGCTTCTGCTTTTAATTGGATATTTTCTTGAGAGGCGAGTTGATTTAAATACCATTGACCGGCATTGTGTCTGGTGTGAGCATATTCAGGGCCTGGATTAGCCAGGCCCACAAGCAATTTAATCGTTGTTGTCACGATTATTCCGCTGTTGCTTCTTCTTCTACTGCTACTGCTACTGATTCTTCTTCAACTTCTACTGCTTTCTTAGCGATAGCAATAGTTGCAATTGGAAGATCATGTGCTGTGCCTTTAGAAAGCTCAACAGATTCAACACCTTTTGGAAGCACTAAATCAGAAAGATGAACCGTTGCGCCAAGTTCAACGTTTTCTAGATCAACTTCAACAAAAGAAGGTAAGTTTGCAGGTAAACAAGATACTTCAACTTCGTTAGTAATGTGTGAAACAACACCACCATTTTTAACAGATTCTGCTTTATCTTCATTAATGAAATGTAGAGGTACAGTTGTGTGAAGTTTTTGAGTAGCATCAACACGTAGAAGATCTAAATGTTGTATTTGTTCTTTAAATGCGTGACGTTGGATAGCTTTAAGCAAAACTTGCTCAGAAGTGCCATCAATTTCAAGTTCTAGAATTGAAGAATAAAATGCTTCAACAACTTCAACTTTACGTAATTCTTTTTGTTCAAAAGTAAGTGATACTGGCTCTTTGCCTGCACCATAAACGATTGCTGGTACTAAGTCTGCGTGACGAAGGCGGCGGCTCGCACCTTTCCCAAGGTCAGTACGCGTTTGTGCAACTAATTTAATAGACATGGTGTAACTCCAATAAAGAGAAATCGAGTATTCGTTTCTCAAATGTAAAATAGATTTTATCTTGCGACCAGATAAAACCATCTTTTTATTCACAATACTTGTGCATAAAAAGGCGCGTCATAATAACGCACCCAACATATTTGTACAAATGAAAAGCAAAAAAAAACGCATTTAAAGGCGTTTTTTTAATTTATGTCTTTATTTTAATGTCTTAAATTAACGTAAGATTTACAAACTAGTAATGAAACATCGCTGAAATTGACTCTTCATTACTTACACGCCGAATCGCTTCCGCTAACATACCACTTAGTGTCAGTTGTTTCACTTTACCCGTTGCGATAATTTCAGCAGAAAGTGGGATAGAGTCAGTGACAATAAACTCATCAATAACAGAGTTTTTGATGTTTTCTATGGCTTTTCCTGAAAAGACTGCATGTGTTGCATAAGCATATACAGAAAGGGCGCCACGGTCTTTTAGTGCAACAGCAGCTTGACATAATGTTCCACCAGTATCGATCATATCATCAACGATAATACAGTTACGCCCCTCAACATCACCAATTAAGTTCATCACTTGTGCAACATTTGCTTTTGGACGACGTTTGTCGATAATGGCAAGATCTGCATCATTTAATAGCTTTGCATGTGCACGAGCACGTACTACACCACCAATATCAGGTGAAACAATCATTGGGTTATCTAATTTTTTCTCTAACATATCTTCAAGTAATACTGAGCTACCAAATACGTTATCAACCGGGACATCAAAAAAGCCTTGAATCTGCTCTGCATGAAGATCTACCGTTAGTACACGATCCACACCGACATTTGATAAGAAATCAGCAACCACTTTTGCAGTAATGGGTACACGACTTGATCGTACACGACGATCTTGACGCGCATAACCAAAATAAGGGATAACGGCTGTAATACGGCCTGCAGAAGCACGACGCATCGCATCGATCATGACAATCAATTCCATTAAGTTATCATTGGTTGGTGCACAAGTTGATTGTATGATGAAAATATCATCGCCACGCACATTCTCGTTTATTTGTACGTGAATCTCTCCATCACTAAAGCGTCCAACTTCTGCGCTTCCGCGTTTAATAAAAAGACGATCAGCAATTTTTTGTGCTAATTCTGGTGTCGCGTTACCTGCAAATAGTTTCATATTTGGCACTGTGAGGACCTCTGTCATCCTGATTGTTGATATTAAAAAGCAAGATGCTAATTAATCTGGGTGGTCGATGTTATACCAAAAGAACTAAAAAGGTGATCAGCCTTAGTTGTTAAAATTAACTCTACCTACGTTGGGAGTCTTGAAGTGAGAATAACTATCTTCTGCAACTCACGCCTTGTTAGTGATAATTTTTCCTGTGTAATACTTGATCACTTAATTAATTCCTTTGGTGTTAATCAACCACAATAATTTATTTTAGGGTAGATAATAACTCATTAACGGGAGAGTTGTTTAAACCTTTACAGGAAAAAGCAGTTAACCATTGTGGGGTCTTATCTAATACAACTTGTGTTTCTTGGGCTGTGGCAAACGTGCTAAAAACACATGCGCCAGTGCCAGTCAAACGAGTTGGTGCATATTCTATCAACCAGTCTATAACCTTGGCAACCTTAGGATAGTTATTTTTTACACAAGGCTCACAATCATTGCCCCAGTCTTGATTCATTAATTGTATTTTTGAGCGTTTTTTTGTATTACGAATTAGCATTTTATCTTGAAATACCGCAGGCGTTGAAACATGACACTGTGGCAGTGCGACGATATAATAGTTCTCTAATGGACTAACCTTTGTTAAGCGCTCACCAACCCCTTCTGCTAGTGATGCTTCACCGGCGATAAAAATGGGCACATCAGCGCCGAGTGATAAACCTATTTCGGAAAGTTGTGAGTTTGTTAAATTGAGACCCCAGTGATAATTTAATGCCAGTAATGTCGTTGCTGCATCCGATGACCCACCACCAAGCCCGCCTCCCATGGGTAAATTCTTTTCTACATGTATGTGTGCCCCGTGGTTTTTAGTGCTCTGTTTTTGTAACAAGGTGGCGGCTTTATAAATCAAGTTATCGGTACAAGCGAGGTCTTTTATTGTCGGGCTAAGGGTGATCTCACCTGATAAATTTGGGGTAATAGTTAAATAATCACATAAATCTATAAATTGAAATAATGTTTGTAATTCATGATAACCATCATCTCTTTGCTTATTAATATAAAGAAATAGATTTAATTTTGCTGGAGCCGGCCAACGCATCGTCTGTTGTTTAAGCATCATTAATCTTCTAAATTTTGTAAGAGGGCATTTTTTATTTGCCAGTTGGAAATAGAAAATTTTAAACGTAAACCACCGCGTGTTAGCTGTAGTTTATGTGGTAAATTAATGTTTTTAATGGTGCGATAGTCCGAATAAGTTATTGACCAAAGGTCATTTTTTTGTTTTCCACCAAATAAACTTGCTACTTGCTGCTGTGCATTTAACTGGTAAGAGGCGTTACTTGGGTTACCTTTTATCCATTGTTGTAACTGTTCAATGGGGATATCCATGCCAGATAACTCAGTGATTAATTGCTCTCCATTATTCGCTGCATAACGTTTTCCATCATCATCAATAATAATGGTTTCGTGGTCATTCTTTTGTATCTCTAAGAGCCTCATGCCTAAAAAAGTACTGAGATAAATATGAAAGTTTTGCCCTGATTGTTGCCAATGAATATTGACACTATTACGTTCTTCAGGGGTTATAAATGCGAGTTTCCCTGAAAAATCCCAATGGGTTAATTGTTCAAGTTGCGCTTTTTGGATATCCCAGGAGCGTTTTGCTGTTGACTCGGTTGTTGGTAGTTGTGCACAACCGCTAAAAAGTAGCGTTATGAACAGGTAAAAAAAGCGCCATCTCATATTCGTTATATTACCTATTTGTTTAAGTGTGCGGTGTGGTTGACGCTTTCAATTGTTTGTTGTTTTCTTACTTCCTTAGGCACTAAGGTAAGCAACAACATGATCGTTTTCTAGCAAGTAATCAGCTAAAACCGCGTAGTTTATAAATATTTATATGCAGACCTGATCGCGTTAAGCAATAAGCGTGAAAGGTGGCTGCTATTATGATGCTTTGAGAGAATGAATCATAACGGATAGTTGCTAAGGAAGGTATGATTAAAAGAAATATCTGCTTTTATTTTCATATAAGGAGTGAATGATTTTACTCACGATAAAGACGAATACCATTGAATGGTTACTATAAATGGCAGCTCTAGAGTTTGATTAGAGACTCTAGAGGGTGATTAATGATTAATACCAAAGGAACTAAAAAGGTGATCACCCTCGCTCGTTTAAATCAACCTTAACTGTGTTGTGAGTTTTGAAGTGAGGATAACTATCTCCTGCAACTCACGCCTTGTTACCGTTAATTTATCCTTCGCAATCATTGATCACTTAATTAATTCCTTTGGTATAAATACGATATAAGAGGCGATTAGGTGCTACTCACTAATAATTCTTGTGCATTTGCCAGCGTATGAGCGGTGATATTATCACCACCTAATAAACGTGCTAATTCATTAAGTCTGTCTTTTTCTGTTAATTTAACCATTGTGGTATTGGTCTTTTTACCGTCACTTTTTTTGGTGACAAACATTTGTTGATGCCCATTCCCTGCTACTTGTGGAAGATGTGTGACACAAAATATTTGCGTATTTTCTCCCAAACGACGTAACAACTTACCCACTACTGATGCTGTTGCACCACTGATACCGACATCTACTTCGTCAAAAATAAGGGTTGGAGTGGCAACGCGTTGGCTAATAATAACTTGCATTGCAAGACCTATTCGAGATAACTCTCCACCTGATGCCACTTTTACTAAGTTTTGTAGTGGTTGCCCGGCATTGGTTTTTACCTGAAATTCTATATTATCAAGTCCTAATGGACTTAATGATTTATGGTTATTTTGCAGTAATTCAATATGGAAAATACCTTCTTCCATGTTTAACTTTTGAATACTTGTGGTTATTTTTTTGCTTAACTCTTTGGCATAGCGATGGCGACTTTGGCTTAGTTTTTTAGCATGCTGGTAATAATTCTTTTCTGCAATAAGTAGATCTTCAGCGAGTTGTTCTATTTGCTGTTCACCACTGTTGAGTTGTTTAAACTCTTTGCTTAATTTTTGGTGGTGGGCAAACAAAAATTCAGGCATAACTTGGTGTTTACGGGCCAGTGATAACGCATCACTCATGCGTGTTTCTAATTGCATAAATTGTTCAGGGTCAAGTTCCAAATTTTCACTGAAATCACGTAATTCATGGCTTGCATCTTCGATTTGCATCAACGCTTCTTGTAATGTAGTAATAATATTTTCTAAATTTTTGTCATTTTCAACCTGTGCTTCAAGGTGGGTTATTGTGCTGCGTAAAAGTGTTAATGCATCAATTTCTTCACCGTCACTAAGCTGATTTAAGCTAATTTGGCAACTTTCTAATAATGCACCACTGTTTGCTAAGCGTTTGTGCTCTGCTTCAATGCGTTCAAATTCATCTTCAGCCAGTGAAAATTCGTCTAACTCTTGTATTTGATATTCAAGTAATTGCTTGCGAGCTTGTTTCTCTTGCTGATTTGACTGTTGTTGTTTAAGTTGTTTGTTTAAGAAATGCCAGCCTTGATAAGTATCTTTTACTTTTTGTAATAGTTGATTATGGGCTGCATATTCATCAATAATAGAAAGTTGAATATCACTTTTAAGTAGGCTTTGATGAGCATGTTGACCGTGGATGTTAACCAGCAGTTGCCCTAAACTTTTTAGCTGCGATACCGGGACGGGGGTACCATTAATATAAGCACGTGAACGGCCATCTTTATTTACTGTACGGCGTAATAAACACTCATTACTTTCATCTTCGTTTTCAAGATCATTATTCATTAACCACTGTTTTGCATGCGGTGTATCAGATAAGGTAAAACGTGCACTTATTTCCGTTTTATCTGTGCCGATACGCACCATATTCGCATCAGCACGTGAGCCTAAACATAAGCCAAGTGCATCAATCGCAATAGACTTACCTGCGCCAGTTTCACCGGTAATGGTGGTCATGCCACGATTAAATTCTAACTCTAAGAATTGAACAATAGCAAAATGTTGTACGGTTAATTGATTAAGCATCATTTACACCCTAAAAGACTGTTTGTAAATACAGTATAATACTGTATTTATAAACAGTAAAGAGGCGGTGCTCAATTTTTATCAATTACTTCTCTGTTTTGCTATTAATACTGCATAAAATCGGACAGTAGTGGGAAAAAAGTATAACCCGTGAAACAACATAACCAAAACCAAGCGCTTAGGCTAACTCTTTGTAATGACTGCATTATTTTATTAATGTCAGGGTGGTCGTTACTACCCAGTTCTGCGAAAGTTATTTTGTGATCTTGATATAAGCGTATACCACCTAATTGTAATTGCATGCTTAATGCAAAACTGGCAAGCATTAACCCTGAAGAA
The DNA here is from genome assembly GCA_037132845.1 of Psychromonas sp. Taxonomy (GTDB): domain Bacteria; phylum Pseudomonadota; class Gammaproteobacteria; order Enterobacterales; family Psychromonadaceae; genus Psychromonas. The sequence goes on along the minus strand of JBAHZV010000019.1, from coordinate 2,267 downwards.
AAATGGTGCCAAAGTAGGCTTTGCTTAAACCTTGTTGTGAAATTGTATAATGGCCTATCATAGAGAGAAAAGGTAAAGCTAACCAGTAAATGAACCGGGAAAAGCATGGCGGTGTTGATAAAGCTAGGAATGCTTGTTAATGCACTAAATTCAGCATTTTTAGCATTCCACTGTTGCGCACAAATGTGTGTGAGACGATAGAAAATTGCGCCATAAATACCCAGTAACATATACCAAAACAGTACCGCAAACCAAGAAGCACTTAACTGTAAAATCATTGACTCTATGGTCGCTTTATTCACGCCCATAGTCGAGAGAGGTTTTGTTTGCCGCTGTACTACCGTTGACAGTTTAAACTTAGCTTGTGCTAAGTTATTTTTATTTAAGGAATGACTTATTTGTAAATAAATTATTTTTTTATCGTGCCATGAAAGCAATATAAAAAGAATCAAAATATCAATGGTGATCGGACGGAAAATAATGTTGTATAACTGGCTAATAATTAGGACAGTAGGGATATATATAAGGCAGATTGAGAGAAAACCGGCTAAGCGTTTATAACTCACACTGCGTGTATCTAAATTAACTTTTACTGCAATCTGTTTAAAAATAAGCTCAACAGCCGAAAGCGGGTTAAGATCTTTAGGCAACGAGATAAAAAATGATAGCAGGGCAACAGACATAATTGAAAAATAGTAGCTGTACTGATCTATAAAATTAATTAAATTATCCATTTAACCTATTCTTTTAATGATTTCTTCTACCAGTATAGACGCATTTTTTGCGGCGATTGGAAGAAATTGCTCAAATGATACTTCTGATTTTTTGCCGGCAATGTCTGATAACGAACGAATAATTACAAAGGGCAACTTAAACTGATGACAAACCTGTGCGATGGCAGCTGCCTCCATTTCACAAGCCACCATAGTAGGGAAGTTATTAAGCGCAATTTTTGCTTTTTGGGGATCTGCCATAAAGATATCACCAGTACAAATAAGGCCTTGGATGATTGAGATATCTTTGATTGTCTGTGCTGCTTGTTGGGCAATATCAATCAGTTTTTTATCGGCGTTAAAAGCGGCTGGAAGTTGTGCCATTTGGCCAATCTCATAACCAAAAGCGGTTAAATCTACATCATGAAAACGTACTTCGGTAGAGATAACAATATCACCGACATTTAAGTTGTTATCATAACCGCCAGCAGAGCCGGTATTAATGATGGTATCAGGTTGAAAGCGTTCGACTAAAAGAGTGGTTGCAATGGTGGCCGCGACTTTACCAATGCCTGACTTAGTTAAAACGACATCTTTGCCATTAAGTTTACCTTGGTAAAATTCACAACCAGCAATGATGGTTGTTTCAATATTATGCAATTTTGCTTTTAGGATGCTGACTTCTTCATCCATTGCGCCAATAATGCCTATTTTCATCAATTAATTCTCTCTAAAATTCATCATAAGAGGCAATGTTAACACAATCAGGCTAACTTCTTCATTGAATGGTATTTTTGTTACTCTAAACTGTGTAAAATCGCTCAATATATTTATAAAATGAAATGAATTAGGGATCGTATCAATGAATGCTTTACTTGCTGATTTAAAAGCACGCGGACTTATCGCACAAACAACCGCAGATGAAGAATTACATGAACATTTATCAAGTGGCTGCCAAACTCTCTATTGTGGTTTTGATCCAACTGCAGATAGTTTGCATATCGGTAGCTTAGTGCCATTGTTGACACTAAAACGTTTCCAAGATGCAGGGCATAAACCCTTGGCTTTAGTGGGGGGGGCAACGGGGTTAATTGGCGATCCAAGCTTTAAGGCTGCTGAACGTAAGCTCAATACGGATGATGTTGTTGAAAACTGGGTGGAGAAAATAAGAACACAAGTGAGTGCTTTTATTGAATTTGGTGAAAAAGAAAATGCCGCCGAGGTGGTTAATAACCTCGATTGGATTGGTAAAATGGATGCTATCTCATTTTTACGTGATGTCGGTAAACACTTTAGTGTCAATGCCATGATCCAAAAAGAATCGGTAAAACAGCGTATTGACCGTGAAGGGGCGGGTATATCATTCACTGAGTTCAGCTATATGTTATTGCAATCGTATGATTTTGCTGCCCTGAATAAAATGAATGGTTGTTCGCTACAAATTGGTGGTTCAGATCAGTGGGGTAATATTACAGGTGGAATCGATCTTACGCGTCGTATGAACCAGCAGAAAGTATTTGGTTTAACCTTGCCTTTGGTGACCAAAGCAGACGG
>JBAHZV010000087.1:0-12005 GCA_037132845.1 Psychromonas sp. | reverse complement strand
AACAGAAAAAGCGATTCAAATACTTACCCCCTACCAACTAAATATGCCTGAAAATGAAATCGTGACCTTAAATCTTGTTTTTGCACTACAAAAAGAAAAAAAATATCAACAAGCTGATATTTTATTGCAACGCTTTTTACGTACTCACCCTGATCATATACTCGCACACCAATTAGCAATAGAACTCAACTTCACAATGAAAAACCGAGCTAAAGAACATGCATATAGAGCACAATACTTGGCACTTCAGGGGCGTTTTAGAAAAGCCAGCCAGGAAATGGGAGTCGCATTGGTTTATGCAAAAAGCAACTTGGATCAAGCGCGTTATAGTGCCTACATTGAGCTTTATAGAAAACAAGATCTGCGCTTACAATCATTGCAGGAATAACCTTGAGAGTAATAAAAAAATTGAATACTAATCGATTTTTAATCACTAGAGAGTGACATCTACCCATTTTTCAGAGTAATAATTGACCATTTAATTAGGCGGAAGAGTATAAGTTATGATGAAAACACAGCCATAAATTATACTTGAACGTTAAAACTTGATAATGGAGTAACACGAGCGCTATTTTGATAAAATCGATTAATATGGACGTTGCGTGCACTCATCAATTTCTCTGTATGAGAATCGAGGTTATTAACATGGGATAAATGAGCCGTCTCAGTAAAGTGCTCTGGTATCTTTGTTTCAACCGTAGCAGATGCGCTGCTATGTCCATCTTCATTATTATGACTATTGGCTTCTACTATTTCACTGCGTGCTTGGGCGGCCATCTGCTCCGCTTTAGCAACAACTTGTATATCTTGTGCGGAGGGATCTACGGGTGCAAGCGCGGCGGCTTTTATCTGTTGCGCTTTTTGCAGTGTTGCCTGTGGATCCCCCGGAATCTTTGATGTATCAATAGCAACTTCGCCAGAAATGGCATATTTAACACCATCAGGCCCCGTTTTATAACGATAAACAGGTGAACTTGCATGTCGCCCACCAACAGAGGTATGGGCTTGCTCATGCGCACTAATCTCTACATCACGTGATTTTAATGCACGAATAACATCTAATTCAGCCTCACTAAAAGCACTCTCTTTTCTACCATCAGAATGCGGTATTTTAGCGTCTGTCGCTTGTCCCGTAACGGCCTTTGAATCGGGCGCAGCATCATGACTTCCACTTGTTTTTTGATGACCGGGCTGTTGGGTCTCAATATCGCTACTAGTTGATTGCGTTGCTTTAACTGGGGGTGGAGGTGCGTGTGCATGGGAAGAAGCAACAGCATCATTGGCCGGTTGTTGTATTACCGTTTCTGTTTGAGGAGAGACAGTTGATTTAGGGCTCGCTACTCGCTCCGCTTTGAGTGGCGTTGTAATAGATGAAACGGATGAAGAGTGCGCTGATATATTCATATATCACCCGTTTACACTCTTATATCAACCAAACTACCCAAGGCTTCATCGGCAGTTATTTGCTGAGTAGATGAAAGTGATTGATGCTCAGAAACACGTGCATTGACCACATCTTCATTAACCGCTTTTGCTTGTTGAGCAGGTTGTTGAGTCGTGACTTCATCTACACTCTGTGTTTCTTTTTGTTTTTCTGTTGCTTGTTGCTTAACATCAGAAGTATCAGGAGCATTTCGTAATGTTGTCACTGATTGACTATTAACATTCACGCTTCCATTAATATCCATGGCATTTTCCTTAACAAAATAAGTGTTGATTAATTATCGTACAATACCTTGTAAAATACGAGCTTTATTTTATATAAAACCGCTACTTATCTCATTAAATGTAAGTTTACCTTACATCGAAACATTGTCTTTATAAGTAAAACCAAACAAATAGCCTAGCACGCTCCCCTAATTGTATTTATCATCCCAACCCTAAAATATAAATGAGCTGAAAAATGCTAAGTTTCTATAATAATAAAAAGATAAGTTTCATGAAATTTTTTAATAAAGGCACAAAAAATATGATAACGGTTATTCACGAGTGCGTTATACTCGCACTCTTTAAAATTTTGTAATGAAAGTGGTGATATAAATGAGTGTTGATGCAATTGGTTTATCTTCAGAGTTATTAAAAGCGGTCAAGGCTTGTGGTTACAAAACCTTAACGCCGATCCAACAACAAGCGATTCCAGTGATACGCTCAGGTGTTGATCTTCTTGCCAGTGCACAAACAGGCACGGGTAAAACAGCGGCATTTAGTTTACCTATCCTAGACATGATAGCTAAAAAAAATAGCGAGCAAGAAGCAAATAACCGTATTATCAAAGCGCTGATATTAACACCAACACGTGAGCTTGCACTGCAAGTAGCAAAGAACATTAGCGATTATAGCCAATTTATGACCTTAACGTCAGGGGTTGTAACAGGTGGTTCAAATATTGAACCACAAATAAAAATGTTAAAAATCGGTGTGGATATACTCATTGCAACACCCGGTCGTTTAATTGAACATCTTAATGCGCGTAATGTGAACCTATCACATATTAAACATCTCGTTTTGGATGAAGCCGATCGAATGTTAGATATGGGGTTTTTAACCGATATTCAACAATTAATGGATGTTATTAAACAGAAGCACCAAACAGTGATGTTTTCAGCAACCTTTTCACCTAAAGTAAAAACACTCGCAAATAAATTATTACAGACACCAAAAACCATTGAAGTATCCCCATCAAATTCAACATCGGGTAAAGTGAAACAACAGGTTTATTGGGTATCAGAATCACGTAAGCGCGAACTTTTATCAGAATTAATTGGGGTTAAAAATTGGCAACAAGTATTGGTCTTTGCAGGCACAAAAGAGAGTGCAAACATACTGGCTAAAGAGCTTAAACTTGATGGTATTAAAGCAGTGCTTTGTCATGGCGACAAAACTCAAGGCGCACGTAATAAAGCCATTGAACAATTTTCTCAGGGCAAAGTACGAGTATTAGTGGCAACCGATGTCGCGGCCCGTGGTTTAGATATCCCCAACCTTCCCTACGTGGTTAACTTTCACTTGCCCTTTTTAGCGGAAGATTATGTTCATCGTATTGGGCGTACAGGTCGTGCAGGAAAAAGTGGTATGGCTATTTCACTGGTCAGCCCGAAAGATGAGCAGTTTTTAGACAATATCGAAACATTGATCGGTCGTCAGTTTGAACGAATTATCTACCCAGGTTATGAAATGAGTGATAATTATGAAGTGACTGATGGTGACACTGAAAAACCGCTTAAAAAAAGTCGCTATAAAGCAACACAAGAACACAACCAGATGATCAAACGTAAAAAAGAAGAAAACACACCGGCTGCCATGCGTCGAGCAAAAGCACAAAAACGTAAAAAGCGTTAAAAAATAAGCAATAAAGTCTATCTATTAAGCCAGTAAACTCGAATGCGTTTGTTTATTGTTCATTCAACACATTAAACGCAAATAATATTTGACGATGCAAACACAACACCGTAATATCTCGTCTCGTTGACAAGGCATAGCCCTTTCAACTTTCGGTGATTAGCGCAGCTTGGTAGCGCACCTGGTTTGGGACCAGGGGGTCAGAGGTTCGAATCCTCTATCACCGACCAGTTTTAGCAGGTAATGCGCCCTTAGCTCAGCCGGATAGAGCAACGGCCTTCTAAGCCGTAGGCCACAGGTTCGAATCCTGTAGGGCGTACCATTTTTAAAAAGATTAGTGGCGGATGTAGCTCAGTTGGTAGAGCCCCGGATTGTGATTCCGGTTGTCGCGGGTTCAATCCCCGTCATTCGCCCCATCTTTTAAAATAAAAAAGTAAAAGTTTAAATAGTTGCGGAAGTGGCGGAATTGGTAGACGCGCTAGATTTAGGTTCTAGTATCGTAAGGTGTGAGAGTTCAAGTCTCTCCTTCCGCACCATTTAAACATGTAAATCAATTAGTTAATAACACCCCAGTGCTAATGAGATTTAAAAAATCGGTGATTAGCGCAGCTTGGTAGCGCACCTGGTTTGGGACCAGGGGGTCAAAGGTTCGAATCCTTTATCACCGACCACATTAAAAAAAGCCCGTAATATTGGAAAATATTACGGGCTTTTTGCATTTTAGCATTGCTTATTGAGCGCGGTGCTTGGTTAATATAAGCACCGCGCTATCGTTACGTGTCGATCTTCAAATGGTGTAAATATCTAAGATAGCGCACGGTTCTTTTTGCTTGTACGAGAGATGGAAATCGTTCTCCAATTACAAATCCATCGGGCTGAATACCGATATCACGCATTAAATGGGCAGTGAGATATAAGTATTGAAGTTTTTCTGGACGTAACAGTTTCCGTTTTTTACGTAACTCTCTGTTAATATCGGCTTTGATCAAAGTAGTGGCAAGTATAAGGTATATTGATTGACGCATAACGTCTCTCCTTTTGTTTATAAAAAGAAGGTCTTATAACAATATAAACCAATAGCGGATCAATCTTGTTGGTTATAACAAGTTATTTATTTGTTATAAGTTGTGTAAAAACAACCACTATTACATCAACTTTATGCATTAAATTAGCTTGTTTTTTCTCGCAACGAGAAGATCACATACGGATTTCAATTGATATGGATAAAAAGTGTTACTTTTATAGATAGAATTGTTACTTGTTTAAGTCACTTTTTATCCGCGACCTAAAAGTAAATTTAGAATACGAATTTATTGCTGATATTTACCATGTCGGAGGTATAAAACAATATCCGAATAGGTTGAAATATAAGAGCAGAGCATGTATTTAATATTGATATTTATCATGGGTATCTCCTCTATTATTTCTCAGCAGTAAAAACGAAAGTTTGATGTGTAAATATTAATTAGCGCGTTATTTGAACTAACTTAGTCTCTATATTAGTCAGATAAAAAAAATAATCAACAGTCACTTTCTGATTTATTTAAATTATGTCTTTATTTTGGTGTTTTTTAAGGTTAAAAGCCTCGGCTTGAGCCGGTCTGTTTTAGTGATGCACTCTTTTATTTATAAGATCAATTTTATAGCGCTACTTTTATGATACTTCTTTTTAATATTTGTTTTCTAAGAGCAATGCTCTTAAGGCACGAAGAGAAAATTTGGATTAAAACGGTTGCTTTAACATAAACCACATTGCGCTTCCTTCTTCGCCATATGCGACTTCAAAACGCACGGGGACTTTTGCCGCCAACGCGCGCAGGCTAAACCCTACGTCATATTTCATATCCGTTAATAATTCACTTAAATCGTAATTTTCAGCCACTCGACCAACCTCTGCAAACAGTACCAATTGGAACCAATCGATTGGGAAAGGGTTCCATTTTTGATCCGCCATTGGGTTTAAGCGTGGGATCAGTCGGTATTCAATTGCACCATAAAGGGCCGCTCTATCATTGAAACGATTCTTATCGTAAGCGCGCATTCTCGTCCAACCTCCTAATCTGGCTCCTTCCCACATCGGAGTTTGATGTTTTTTTAATACACCCTCCTCATTTAGGCTCTCGGAATCATCCCAAGAAGGACTGTAAGCGCTCCATATATTGACTGCTATTACGCTTTGTCGACTCCATGAAAAGTTATCTAATTCAAAATAATGTGAATAATCTGCTTCGATAGCATTCCAGCTTTGTGTGGAGTTGCCTGCACCAAAGTCGGCAGAAATTTTGGCGCCAAAAGAGTAGCCACGGGAAGGATTCGCTGGATAGTCAGTATTATCGTGTTCAATATAAAAGCGCATTCCATTGGTATTTATTTTAGGTGATTCTATAAATTTGTCTGCACTCCATTTGGAGTAAAATAGATCGGTGCCTAGAATCGTTTGTCCGCTTACAAAGGGTTTTCCTCCGCCAATATGATCTCGGTTAACTGCGATACCACGGCGTAATTGAATATTGGGTAGCACTTTATTACGACTCTCTCCCCAGGGTAAAACATGCTGAAAACGCACATCAAACCAGTTATTGTAACCTTTTGATTGAAGGGGGGTCATGGCGTTATTTGCCACGTTATCTAGGTCTTTTTTTGAGTCGTTACCGCCATTAAGGTATAACCGTTGATTAGGATAGTAGCCATAGGCACCCAGGGCTCTGATAAATAGGCGTTCGGAAAAGTGTGGACGATAACCGGAGATGGCAAGCATCGCACCAGAAGCTCGTTCTTTTTCGGTGTCATTATTTTGAGTTATTTGTAAGTTTTCACCAATAAAAGTAGTCGCAACAATGGTCATTTGTGGTTGTATATAACCGGAAAAAACACCGACTGCACCCACCGTCATGCCCATGCTTTCTGAACTAAAGGCGTAAGGGAGCACTAACCATGTTTGTTGCTTATCTTTATCACGGTTGAGATCTTCAATCAAAAACTCGCTCGCGATGCTCTTTATTGAGCTAACAATTAAGATAAACAGTGTGAAGTATATCTTTTTATATAATTTTGACGTCATAGTTTTATAGAATAAAATAAGGAGACATCAGTGCAGTATATACTAGGGATAATCGAGTAAAAAGGGTTGAGTCATAAATGTTAAGCAGATAAACTTTAATATAATAATTTCATTCTTTGTAACAAGGGGCAACATGAAGCATATATTGATAATTTTATTTTGTATGATGAGTTTTTTTAGCGCTACATCGGTATTCGCCAGTAATAAAGTGGGCATAGCGATAGATCAAGGTTTGGGCGTCTCTGGACAACTTATGGATATTAGTACATTAACGGGTAATGAACTTTTGACTGATGATTATATCAATGCCTTTATTGGTGATTCAGGGATTAGTGCTGATTATATTTTTGAACAGGGGCATTTTTCAGAAGCGAGTATCATCAACTGGTATCTTGGTGCTGGCGTTTATTATAACTGGTCCGGGCAAAGCGATGTTGGTGTGCGTCTGCCACTTGGATTGGTTTTACCATTGCCGTCAGGATGGGATATATATGGTCAAGCTTCTCCTGCATTAGGTCTTAAAGATAGCGACGTAGAGATGAAATTAGATTTTGCTATCGGTATTCGCTACGAATTTTAATGATAGCTGTCACAATCAATCTGCTCTATTTAGGTGCCAACGTGGGCACCCAAGCTGAGCATCTTGGTTAATCACTTACGCTTTCTTCCAAGACTCACCGCTTGCTGGATTCTACATTTGACATGATACCGGACAAGCCCTTTTTCTTAATTGCAATACAGACTATTACTTGGCCTATTTTATAGGCGAGCAGTTTAATGAGTAGGGTTAATACTATTCAACCAATAACCATGAGGATTTTTTGATGAGATTATTACATACAATGTTACGTGTTGGCGACTTACAAAAATCGATCCAGTTTTATACTGCCATTTTAGAGATGAAGCTCTTACGCCAATCAGAGAATGAACAGTACCAGTATTCACTGGCCTTTTTAGGTTATGGTGATGAGAGTGAGAGCACGGTTTTAGAACTCACTTATAATTGGGGAACCTCACAATATGATCTTGGCAATAGTTACGGGCATATCGCCATTGAAACCGACGATATTTATGCAACTTGTGACAAAATAAAAGCCATGGGTGGCGAGATAACAAGGGAAGCGGGACCCGTTAAAGGTGGTTCAACGGTGATCGCTTTTGTTAAAGATCCCGATGGTTATATGATTGAGTTAATTGATAAAAAAGGTGCTGGTAAGGGGTTAGGTTAACTATTGTTTGTTAACTGCAGTGTAAGTAAATGCTTACATATTTTTAATTTTGTTGTTATAAAAAATGGTTATATCTTCAAGTTATGCCTTACGCTCAACACTTTATTAAGAAAACATTATTGATGTTTTTTCAGTATCCAATAATGTTTTCTATTTTTAGGGGGTTATTTATCGTTTTTGTTTAGTTGCGCTATCCATCCACACGGCCAATAATAAAATTCCACCTTTAACAATGTACTGCCAAAAAGTAGGCACGTCCATCATACTCATACCGTTATCTAATGATGCCATTATAAATGCACCCACCACCGCACCGAAGACAATGCCCACACCACCGGACATACTTGCACCACCAATCACACAGGCTGCAATGGCATCCAACTCTGCCATGTTTCCTGCAGAGGGAGAGCCAGCGCCTAATCTTGAGATTAAGATCAATCCAGCAATTGCGACCAAAAAACCGTTCATAGCAAAAACAGCCAGCTTATTTTTATCTACATCAATACCTGATAAACGCGCCGCATCTATATTCCCACCAATCGCATAAATACGTCGGCCAAAACGTGTTTTTGTAGCAATAAAACTGCAGATCAAGGTAAATAAACACAGTAAGAGTACTGGTGTAGGCACACCTCGGTAATCATTGAGTAGTAAAATAAAAGAGAGTATTGCAACACCCAGTAAGACACTTTTAATTAGTTTTGCTGTCGATGGTGCTTCTTCAATATTATAACTTTTTTGTAATATTCTGTTCTTTTTCTGCCAACCAAAATACATTGCTAAGCCACCTATCCCGATCATTAAACTGACCATATCCGGTAGATAGCTTTGACCAATAATTGCGATTTCAGCTGACGTTGGTGCAACCGTTGTCCCGTCTGTGATACCAATCAGTATTCCACGAAATGCAAGCATTCCCGCGAGTGTAACAATGAATGAAGGCACTTTACGATATGCAACCCACCAGCCATTCCATAGGCCAAGCAATGTCCCTGCGCCTAACGTAAGCACGATAGTTAAGGGCAACGGAAAGCCAAACCAAACGTCTAGTATTGCTGCACCACCACCTAATAATCCCATCATAGAGCCGACGGATAAATCAATTTCACCACTAATAATGACAAACACCATGCCTATCGCTAAAATACCTGTGATAGCGGTTTGTCGAAATAAGTTAGAGATATTACGAGGTGATAAATAGTTTCCTTCTGTCATGACGCTAAAAAGTAATATAATAAATATGATTGCTCCTATCATCACTAATAGCTTCAAATTTATGCCTTTTAAACGCCCTATTAATGCGGGGGCCGATTCTTTTCCTAATTCACGTTTTTGTTCAATCATGCTGGGACTCCTTCAGATAATGCACAATCCATAATCATTTCTTGGGTTAAGTTATTATTAGGTAAATTGCCTTTTATAATGCCTTCGTGCATCACTAATATACGGTCACTAATCCCTAATACCTCGGGTAGTTCAGAAGAAATCATAATGATGCTGATACCTTTTTTAACCAATTGGAAAATTAACTTATATATTTCATATTTTGCGCCTACATCGATTCCTCGTGTTGGTTCATCAAGTATTAGAATGCTCGGGTTGATCATAAGAAAGCGTGCAAGTATGGCTTTTTGTTGATTACCGCCTGATAAATTAGCAATAGAAATATTTGGACTGGGTGTTTTTACCGTCAATTTTTTGATCGACTGGTTAATCTCATGAGATTCGTGAGCATTGTCCATAATGCCTAACTTACAAAATTGATCGAGGCCCGATAATGAAATATTTTGTCCGACTGGCATAATGGGAATGATGCCATTCTTTTTACGATCTTCTGGTACCATCGCAATGCCGAGATTAAGCGCATCCCGACAGCTATCTATTTTTGTTGGTTGACCTTTTATAAGAATTTCTGCGTGATATTTACCCTGGTAGCAACCGTACAAGCATTCCATTAACTCTGTTCGACCTGCTCCTACTAGGCCTGAAATACCAAGAATTTCACCCTTTCTAAGCACAAAGTTAGCATTGTTTACTTTTTTGATTTGGTTACTCGCTTTATCCCATGCGTGTACGTTTTTCATTTCCAGAATAACCTCACCAATATCATGTTCTTCTCGTGGGAAAAGTTGCTTCATTTCTCGACCAACCATCATGGTGATAATATCATCGGTACTCATCTCATTTGCGGTACGAGTGCCTATGTGCTTACCGTCTCGAATAATGCAGATATGGTCAGAAATAGCTTTTACTTCGCTTAATTTATGAGAAATGTAAATACAACTAACCCCTGACGCGCGTAATGCCATGACTAAATTTAATAATATTTTTGTTTCTGATTCAGTAAGGGGGGCGGTTGGTTCATCTAAGACTAGTAGCTTGGCATTTTTAGATAATGCTTTAGCAATTTCAACTAATTGCTGTTGACCAACACCTAAGTCGCCTACTCGTGTTTCTGGAGAAACGGATAAGTTTACTTTTTTTAATAATATTTTGGCTTCATAATGCATTAACGCATAATTCATTACACCGTATTGGCATAACTCGGCACCGAGGAAAAGGTTTTCTAATACGCTTAATTCTTTCACCAAGGTGAGTTCTTGGTGAATAATTCCAATCCCTAATGCTTCAGTGTCGGCAATATTTTTAGGTTTTATTGGTTTGCCTTTATAAATGATCTCTCCCTCATAATCTCCTGCAGGGTAAACCCCGCACAATATTTTCACCAAGGTCGATTTTCCTGAGCCATTTTCACCACAGAGAGAGAGGATCTCGCCTTCCTCTAAGCTAATACTCACATTATCTATGGCTTTTACTGTGCCAAAGCATTTTACAATACTTCGCATTTCTAACAGTTTTGTCATCATAATTCTCCAAAAAAGCTCCAAGGTTGCCCTTAGAGCTAAATCAAATTACTGTTGATAGATACTCTTTTCAGAATGAAAATTATCTGCAATGATTGTTTCTTTAATATTGCTAATATCGACTGAAATTGGATCTAGAAGCCATGCAGGCACATCTTTACTACCATTATTTAACTCAGAATTACTTTTTGGATTTTTACCGTTAGCTAAATCCATTGCGATTTCTGCCGCGCGTGTCGCAAGTGCGGTAATTGGCTTATACACCGTCATGGTTTGAGTGCCAGCAACAATACGGCGTACAGCCGCTAAATCCGCATCTTGGCCAGAAATAAAGACTTTTCCTGTTAGACCTTGCGCTTCAAGCGCTTGGATTGCACCACCTGCCGTTGAATCATTTGATGCCACCACAACATCAATTTTATTGTTATTGGCCGTTAAAGCATTTTCCATAATTTTCAGTGCATTTTCTGCTAACCAACCATCTACCCATTGATCACCAACGATTTTAATATCACCACTATCAATTTTTGGCTGTAGTATGTTCATTTGACCTTGGCGGAACAATCTCGCATTATTATCTGTCGGCGCACCACCCATTAAGAAGTAATTTCCTGTCGGTTTGACCGCCAGCATTGCTTCGCCCTGCATTTCTCCTACTTTTTCATTATCAAACGATAAGTAGAAGTCAATATCTGCATTAACAATCAAACGGTCATAGGCAAGAACTTTAATGCCGTCCATTTTTGCATCGGCAATAACATTACTTAATACTTGACCATTAAAAGGGATGATAACCAGTACATCCACACCGCGCGTGATCATATTTTCAATCTGAGCTATTTGTGTTTGCTCATTACCATTTGAAGATTGGACAAATACTTCAGCGCCAAGTGATTCTGCTTTTTCAACAAAAATGTCGCGGTCTTTTTGCCAACGCTCTAATCGTAAATCATCGATTGCCAGGCCGATTTTTACGGTTTTTGCAAAAGTAGGGCCAGCTAAACCGATGAATAGAGCGCAAAATAAAATTATAATTTTTTTCATGATATTTTCCTTTCTTGTGGTATTTTATTGGGGTGTGTTGTGTTTCGTATTTTGTTCGTTCCTTTTATGAATGAAAATAAACAATAAAATAAAATATCGGATTGATCATTTGTCTCAATTAACATCTCATTTACTTTTTTTTGTTTTTTCCTCTGCTTGCTAATATTTTGTTGCTAGCTGTGACTTAGGTCAGATAAAGGGAGGGAATTTTATTTATCAGTTATTTTTGCCAATAACTTTCTTACCTCACAACCTGCTAAGTTTTAAATCTTGTCTGATAACGGGCATCTCATCTATTTCATTAAAATGAAATAACACCAAGAGAATGTTATTTTTTATCATTTATTTCTGTGCAACAAACTATCATAGTGACTTCTAAGCAAGTTGCTGGTGTATTGAAGTAAAATTAAGTGTGGAATACATTATTATTTTTTACCAGTTGCTGTTATTTCACTTCATACTTATTTT
>JBAHZV010000117.1:0-8366 GCA_037132845.1 Psychromonas sp. | reverse complement strand
AATAAAGATCAAAGAGATAAACACATCCACACAATCAAGCGTTGATCGCTACAACCCCAGTAACCGTATATATGTTCGCGCAGTGTATGGTCTATATCAAAAGCTTCGACGCTGTGGTGGTTGGGGGCTTATTCTCCTTTTTCTAGCCGTGCCTCTGATACGCTGGAATGATCATCAAGCGGTGCTTTTTGATATTGAAATGCAACAATATCATATTTTTAATATGACCCTTTTCCCACAAGATTTAACCCTATTAGCTTGGGTATTTATCATTGCGGCCTTTGCATTATTTTTTGTTACTACCTACCTTGGTCGAGTTTGGTGTGGTTATACCTGCCCACAAACCGTATGGACTTTCATTTTCATCTGGTTTGAAGAGCACTTTGAAGGCACTGCAAATAAACGTAAACGCTTGGATCAACTGCCGTGGAGCTTCAATAAAGTATGGCGTAAAACGGCCAAACACTGTGGTTGGATAATTGTTTCATTATTAACAGGACTTGCTTTTAACGCTTATTTTGTACCCGTTAATGAACTTTATTGGAACTTTTTCAGCTTTAACAGTGGCTTTTCGACCACCGCAAGTGTGCTATTTTTTGCTACGATCACCTATCTCAATGCTGGTTGGATGCGCTCAATTGTGTGCATTCACATGTGCCCTTACTCACGTTTTCAATCAACAATGTTTGATAAAGATACTTATATTGTGGGTTACGATGTAACACGGGGTGAACAACGAGGCCCACGTAGCCGAAAAGAAAATCCGCAGGATCTTGGTTTAGGTGACTGTATTGATTGCGATCTTTGTGTACAAGTCTGTCCATCTGGCATCGATATTCGCGATGGCTTACAATATGAGTGTATTAACTGCGGAGCCTGTATCGATGCCTGTGATATTACGATGGAAAAGATGGGTTATGCCAAGGGTCTTATCTCTTATACTTCAGAGCAAAAACTCGAAGGCAAAAAAACCCATGTTATGCGCCCTAAAATTATTGCTTATGGGTTAATGTTACTGCTAATGATAGGATTATTTATCACTAATATCATTAACTTAAGCAGTACAGAGCTAGAGATAGTACGTGATCGTACTGCACTCTACCGGGAAAATAGTGACGGTTTAATTGAAAATACTTATACTCTCAAGGTACTCAATAAAACAATAAAAACACAAACCTATCGGATCTCCATTGCAGGTCTGCAAGATGCACAACTTATTGGTCCTAAGACAATCGTTATTAAACCCGGTGAAATGTTAACGCAACCTATCTCTATTGCTGTTGATGCGTATGATATAAAAGAGAAAAAAATAATGATCACCATTAAGCTCAGTAACACCAGCGGCGAGATTGAAGAGCTACAACAAGAAAGCCCGTTCTTTACTGGCTCATAATCAACGTGACGAGTTATCAAGCTTGTTTATTTTAAATTTGATAACTCGCTAATTTAAGTGCAACCACTGTTGTACTTCCTTTTTTAGAGAGACATCATGGCAGACTCCAATTTTAGTTACCTTTCCCTTACGCCTGAATTACAACTTGATGCCTTAGCAAGTGTCGGAATCTATCCAGAAACAGGATTAATCCAGCTGAACTCATACGAGAACCGGGTTTCCATGTTTACTGACGAAAATAAAGTTCGTTATGTTGTAAAATTTTATCGCCCACAACGCTGGAGTGAGGCGCAATTACTTGAAGATCATGCTTTTAGCTTAGAATTAAAAGCCCAAGGTAACTGTTTATCTGAGCCCGTGAAGATTGCTAATAAAACCCTGTTTAACTTTCAAGGCTACTATTTTGCACTCTTTAAAAGTCTGTCTGCACGCAGCTTGGAGAGTGATAATCTGGATCACCTTTATGAAGTTGGCATTAGCATCGGTAAATTGCACCACACCAGTAGCCAACAAGCGTTCACATCACGCCAACGCTTGGATATCGAGACCATGTTAGTAGAGCCTATCAAACAACTCAAAAAGAGTGAGCTGATCCCAACGTCTATGCGAGCATCACTGTTCGCAGTCATGGATGAAGTGCTTACACGTGTCACTGAACTTTTCAATGAACACCAATTTACAGCGATTCGCTTGCATGGAGACTGCCATGCAAGCAATATTTTAATGGCTGATGACTGCCCCTATTTAGTGGATTTTGATGACTGTAAAATGGGTCCTGCCGTCCAAGATCTATGGATGTTATTGAGTGGTAGTCAACAGGAACAACAACTTCAATTGTCCACTTTATTAGAAGGTTACGAGCAAGAATTTGAATTTGATAACAATCAATTAAAACTTATTGAACCCTTACGCAGTATGCGTATCATACATTATGTCAGCTGGATCAATAAAAGATGGTCAGATCCTGCCTTTCCACGCAACTTTCCTTGGTTTATTACTGACCAATACTGGAAAGAGTTGTTACAATCACTTCTACAACAGATCATTAATATGCAAAATGCACCGATATCGATGCAACCTGACTATTAAAAACAAATTATCTAAAGGGTATAAAAATGAAAAAGTTTTTTGCAATTCTCGTGACCTTAATATTATTACCATTGGTAGCACAAGCTACGGATTTTAAAGAAGGTACACACTACAAAGTAATTAAACAAACAACAACTGCGGAGCCTCAAGTATTAGAGTTCTTCTCTTTTTATTGCCCACACTGCTTTAAATTCGAACCTTTAATGGAAGAGCTGCGTGACAATTTACCTGAAAATGTAGAAATCAAAAAAAATCATGTTAACTTTATAGGCAAAGAGATGGGTCCACAGTTAACCCAAGCTTATGCGGCGGCAGAACTCTTAAACGTTGAAGATGAAATAGCAAGCTTGATTTTTGATCAAATTCATACACAGAAAAAAATCATTAATGGTGAACAAGGTATTTTAGCTATCTTTAAAAAAGCAGGTATCTCTAATGCTGAAGCAAAAGGCGCATTGGCAAGCTTTTCTGCGACTGGCTTAGCATCACAAATGAAACGCAACACTGAAAACTTTGAGATTCATGGTGTACCCTCTTTAATCGTCAATGGTAAATACCAAGTAATTACTCGCTCAGTAAGCAGTACCGAAGAATTTATTTCATTAGTGACTTATCTTACTAAAAAAATGGATTAAAATAAGAACTCAAGTCGGTATACTAATAAGCTATATTTATCAGGCCACATAAGTGGCCGTTTTTGTAACGACGAGTATTATACCAAAAGAACTAAAAAGGTGATCAGCCTTAGTTGTGAAAATTAACCCTACCTACGTTGTGAGTCTTGAAGTGAGAATAACTATCTCCTGCAACTCACGCCTTGTTAGTGATAATTTTTCTTGCGTAATACTTGATCACTTAATTAATTCCTTTGGTATAACTAATTGCTTATCCATATTTTTACCCATTGACCAACCTACTATTCTGCGTGAAAACAAATCCATCACTGTCGCTAAATATAAAAAACCTTCATGCGTTCTAATATAAGTGATATCGATAACCCATGATTGATTCGGTTTTGGTGGGTTAAATTGACGCACAAGTCTGTTATCTGCAATGCGAGACGTATTCCCACCTTTAATGTATTTTCGCTTGTAGCCTATTTGGGCTTTAAGTTTGTGTTGACGCATTATCTTAGCGACTCGGTTAACGCTACATTGCTCACCAGCTTCGCGTAAATCAGCATGAATCCATGGGCTACCGTAAGTACTGCTACTTGCCATATAAAATATTTTGATAAGCTTAAACAAGCGGTTATCCTCCAGCTCTCTGGTGCTTAATGGCTTCTTTAGCCAAGCATAAAAGCCACTCCGGTGTAGCTTTAACACTCGGCACATGGAGATAATTGGAAATTCATGCTGATATTTTTTGATAAAACCGTACTTTACTCGGGGTGGCTGGCAAAGTACCTTGTGGCCTTTTTTAGGATATCGCGCTCCTCTGTCACGCGTTTAAGCGCTGCTTCTAGCTTCGCAATCTGGAATTGCTCATTAGGCACCTTATTGGGTATCGGCTTCTCTGATAACTGACTTCGCCAGTGGTAGAGCATTTTGTACAAATACCTAATCGCTCTGATACTTCAGTCACTGAATAATCACGCTCATTTGTTTGCTTAACTGCTTCTATCTTACTGGTTAAAACAAACGATTTCTTCGTTGAAAATATTGCAAAGGGAATAACCCTTTACTGCAATTTCCGCCTTGAACTTGTTTGTTTTTCCTGTGCAATATTTGACCATTACATTTATGGAATTGGTATTAGTAGGAAAGTGGCGACCAGAAAAGTTGATAGTCATAGTGCTAAAAGTAATGAATATCAAGCCGATCATCACTCAGCACTCCAGTTTGCGACAAAACCCACATTTACGTCATTAGATCAAGATAAAGCGCACATCCACAAAGTAAATTGGTTGATCAATTGTGAGGGCGGTTGCACGATTGGTAAACCAAAGTGAGTTATAGACATACCAATAATAATTAAAAACATTGAAAAACAACAAGGAATATCAGCAATGAATAAAAATTTCCCGTTATCAGCCATAGCATTAGCTTTAGTGCTTTCCGGCTGTAATGACTTTTCTAACTCTTCTGATGCTAAGGCATCTTTACCTGCATTTATTGATGCTCCTCGATCCTCTGTTAATATTAATCAGGATTGGAAGTATCAGATGAACTACAGTGATATCGCTGCAATTTCACCTGAATTTGATGACTCAGGATCGGAGTGGGGAGCGATAAATCTCCCCCATTCTGTTGATGCTGAAAATGTGATTAATGCAGATCCAAGTAACCCTCATTTTAAGGGCATGAATACCTATCGTAAAACATTGACTATTAATAATACAGCAGGAAAACGCCAATATATTGAGTTTGATGGTTCGGCGATGAAAACCACTGTTTTCGTTAATAGTGAACTAGTTGGCGAGCATGTTGGTGGTTTCATGCGCTTTCGTTTCGATATTACCGATTATATCGTGAAGGGTGAAAATACTATCGTGCTCCAAGTGGACAATCGTACTTATGATTCAACCGTTCATGATGCCGCATTCCTACCAATGGAAACAGGCCAAGATTTTACGTATTACGGTGGTATCTATCGTGACGTTAGGTTGATTGAAGTTGGCGAAGTTGGTTTAGATGCAGAAGATTATGGATCATCTGGTGTCTACTTTATGCAAAAAAATACGACAGATATGCAGTCTGAAATCTATTCAAATATTCGCGTGCGTAACAACTCAGATGAAGATTTCGATGGACGTGTTCGTACTATAATTAAAGATGCAGAAGGGAAGCAAGTTTATAGCTCGGTGTCGATTACTAACGTTTTAGCGAACAGTGTGACCGTGCTAGAAAGTGAATTCACGTTAAAAGATATTCACTTATGGGACGGTGTAAAAGATCCGTATCTCTACCGAATTTTTGTTGAGGTATTTGATGGGGCTGAATTGGTTGACCAAATAGAACAGCCATTAGGGCTTCGTTATTTTACATTTGATTCAGAGGAAGGTTTTTTGCTGAATGGCGAGAAATATCGTTTGAATGGTGTTGCCATGCACCAAGATCGTGATGTGGTTGGGTGGTCTACAACGAAAGAAATGCGTGAAGGAGATCTAGATTTAATTCGTGAAATGGGGGCAACTTCAATTCGTTTCTCACACTACCCACATAATATTGATACCGGTGAGTACTCGAATCAGGTTGGTCTAATGAACTACCTAGAGTTACCCATTGTGAATAAATATTTGACGGAAGGAGAAACTGGATCTCAATATCTTGAAAGCGCAAAGGAACAAATGCGTGCATTAATTCGTCAGAATTTCAACTTTCCATCAATGGCTCTTGTTGGTAATTCCAACGAAGTTGGAATGAGTATGTCTGATACACTCGTTAATATTAAATGGCTACAAGAGTTGTCATACGTCATTGAAGATGAATTTGGTGCGCGATTTGGTCAAATAGTGCCTTATCGTAAGTCGACGATGGCAACGGTTCTTATGGATGAAATTGGTGACAAAAAGTGGAATACCGTACAGATGCCTTGCCATAATCGATATTATGGTTGGTACGTTGGTAATGTCGATGATGTTGGTGGTTTCATAGATGACATCAAGGCTGCCTACCCTGATCTTCCATTCTGTATGAGTGAGTATGGCGCAGGTGTTAGTTCGCTTCCAGAGTATGCCACTGAAAATCCAACGATGGGGGATCATTCGTCTCAATGGGGAAATATATTCCATGAAGGTCATGTGAAAGCATACAATGAGCGTGAATGGGTGTGGGGTACGTATGTTTGGAATATGTTTGATTTCTCAGTCGCAACTCGTAATGAAGGTGATACCATTGGTCGTAACGATAAAGGCTTGGTGAAGTTTGATCACGTAACTAAGAAAGACCAATTCTATTTTTACCAATCAGATTGGTCTGATGTACCCATGATTCATATTGTGGATACAAACCTCAGTGAAGGGTCTTCTAAAGCGGTTAAGGTTTATTCAACGCTAGATGCAGTAACACTGTCTGTGAATCATGTAGTCGTAGATACGAAAAAACGTAGTGATAATGATCCAGCTCTTGCAGGTGTCTTTTTATGGAATAGTGAAGATATAGACGCTTACTTTACTGAAGAGTCGGATAATATTATTCAAGTCTCCGGTACTAAAAATGATCAGACATTTACAGATACATTTACTAAATTAGTGCATCAATATAATGGCTCAAGTATTATCAGTGATAAATTTGCGGTGATGGATACGGCCACTAATGGTGAATTAACGGGGATTATTTCTCATTTGCCAGCCGATATCACATTTGATGAATTAAAAATGATCGTAACGTTGGATCTGGGAGCATCGTGGATAGATAACTCAATCAGTGGCTCTATTGTTTCTGGTGATACTGTTCAGGTCCTGGCTGGCAATGGTGATGTTCGAACTTACAGTGTTGTCGAAACAGCAAGCCTTTCAACGTATCGAAATGCGTATTCATCTCTACTTTATCAGTTTGTTAATGATGATGGTGCCTTTGATGGCGAGATGTTTGATGGCGACATGGAGACAACACCTATTGGAATTGCGTTCGGCTCGAGTGTTAGTGTTGATCTCGGTGCTATCTATTATGTTTCTCATGTAGAACCCCTTAGAAATGATGCGATTAAGAGCGAATCACAAAATGCCTCATATACTCTACAAATTTTTGGCGATATCATTGCCGTAGATAAAGTTGCCCATACAGAAGCGGCAGAGTGGGTTGAAGGAATGATTACTCTTGATGGTGGTTCACCTGCAATTAAACATCTTGAAATATCTATCCCTGAAACCGAGTGGTTCATAAACAGTACTTCGAGCGGTCGTAGTATGCCTGTGGTTGGGTTTTCTGAAATTAATGTTTATGGTGGTCTAATTAAAGGAGACAAACTTGGGCTTAATTATAAATTAAGCACCTTTACGCTTGACTCGTCAATTACAGATATTGATACGTTACTTGAATCGATTGTAAAAATTGACTCCGAAAGTACAGTGACTGACGAAGTTGTTGTTGAGCTACTCGATAGTTCTAATGTGATAACGAGTGACTTTAATTCTGTTGCAATAATTAAAGTGTCACAAACCCGTGCAGGGCAAGTATACACTGAAGCTTATAGCAAACTATAGATAGCTAGGGGGCAGTTTTCTGCCCCGTTATGCTTATCTATACCCAAGTATTCTGGTCAAATTTAACCGGACACCTTATTTTATAAATGCTTATCGTTAATCGCTGTTAAATCATCGAGTATTGGTATTGTCAGGGCTACTAAAAGTAACCATTAGCTCTCTCATTGGCGATTATAACGTTTCAAAAAACCCGTAAAACACTGTTTTACGGGTTTTTTTATTGCCACGTTATTTAACATTTTTTTCTTTTCATTGATAAAGCGACAGTTTTTGGGGTCTCGTTTATGACTTGTGGCTACTCTTCAATGTTTTTTATCTCGTCTATAAGGTCCAATTTATCATTTCGTTGCATTAAATTTATAGTTTTTCATGGTGGGGGTTTTGCTCTCGTTTTTTATTGCATGTGTCAGTTCATGGACATCATCTTACTTATTTAAGGGGGTTAATGTGAATTTGATATGGATCATTAAAAATATATATATTGTTCATTTAACTCAAGTTTCAGGGTTGAAAATCGATAAGCTAATTGTAACTTCTCATAAACCAGTGACAACGTTACTTACATCACAAAAATTCACATGATCTCAAGATCGTTTGAAATTCATAAAGATCGACTTGCTTGATCTTTTAAAGCGATCATAATGGGCAATATGAATTACATTGTGAACACCATATGACATTAAAATTACCCGATATTCCTGATGGTGAGCAGACTCCTCTTATAAAAGGGTTGCTTAC
>JBAHZV010000003.1:0-11518 GCA_037132845.1 Psychromonas sp. | reverse complement strand
TGCAACGACTAGCGTGGCCGCTTTTAAAAAGTTCTTCATGTTATTGCTCCATAAATTAAAATAATTAGTAACTATTCACAGTAAAGTTTCTGATTTGAATGACTAAAAGTCATTATAAAATAAATTGTTAATAAAAAAAACAGGCAATACGGTTTTAGAAAGTATTACCAATATTAAATGAAAACACTTCCGTTTTATCACCCTCATATTCCTTAAGAGGCCATGCCAGGGTAAAGACCAAGGGTCCCATCGGGGAGATCCATGTTAACTGGGTGCCCATTGAAACACGCATTCTCCCAGGTTTGGAATAATCACCCGCATAATCACAGTTACGATCACAAGGGTACTGACTATAAAAATCAAAATCATATTCTGTATTCCACACTTCACCGGCATCAACAAAAACACTACTACGGACTTGGCGAGTATATGCTTCATCAAGAAAAGGCACGGGGAATATCACTTCGGCACTCATGGTATATTTAGCATTCCCTCCCATTGCACTGTCGGTATATGTCAACGTCTGACCACCATCCCCACTTTTATACACTGCGCGAGGGCCAACAGTATTGCTTGAGAAGCCACGTAAAGTACGATACCCCCCTGCATAGTAGTTTTCAAAGAAAGGCAATATTTGATCATTACCTTCAAACTGCCCATAACCATTGCCATAACCTAAAGTACCGCGGAATAAGGTGGTCCATTCACCATCACGCGTAATTCTCTGGTAATGACTGATATCAAAATTAAGTTTAAAGTATTGTAAATCAGAGGAGGGTAGGCTCACTTTTGCCCAGAGGTTATGCTTCATACCCTGAGTCGCCATGCGCCCTCTATCTTGATTATTACGGGTCCATTTAGCGGTGATATCAAAACCTTGGAAATCTGCAGAACCATCAGAATCTTTTGCCGATTCATAGATGTCCCAAAATTGACTTAATTGCTCATTGGAGTTTAGTTGTGAAATACCATTACTTTCCCAGCCAAGACTAAACCCTAGACGATTAATTTCATTCACCGGAAAGCCAAGACTAAAGCGAATGCCGTAAGTTGTATTGGTATAATCAACAAGATTGGCTTCACTCGCTTCAAAGATGTCATAAAATACACGTACTCCTCCGCTAACCGCATCTTTGGTTAAATATGGCGTGGTATAGTTAACACTCACACTTTTATTGTAATCGTTCGTTTTAACCTCGAAGCCAACTTTATCACCGCTGCCTAAGAAGTTATCTTGACTAACTCCGCCGCTTAAACTTAATCCCGACTCTGTACCGTAACCAACACCTGCATTAAAAGATCCAGAAGCTTGCTCTTCTACAATTAAATTTAAATCCACTAAATCATTGCTCAAACGCTCTGTATTAATATCGACTTTTGAGAAAAACCCTAAACGATTTAAGCGGTTTTTAGACAGTTCAATACTTTCACTCGATAACCAACCAGATTCCATCTGGCGCATCTCTCGGCGTAAGACAACATCAGCGGTTGTGGTATTACCAGAGATGTTAATATGACGCACATAACCACGTTGGCCGGGCTCAATTGAAAAACTGACAATAACAGTATTGTCACTATCATCGGTTTGTGGATAAGTAATTATCTCTGGGTAGGCATACCCTAAGCGCGCAAAAAATTTACGAATACTCTGCTCTGCAGAAGCAACTTGTGAGGCGGCATAGACATCCCCTGCAACGAAAGGAATCAGGGATGTAATCTCTTTATCATAACCGAGAAGGTTACCAATAAACTGGACATCCGCAATTTTATAGATACTGCCTTCATCAACGTTAATGGTAACGTATACCCCTTTTTTATTAGGTGTTAATGAAACCTGTGTTTCTTCAATATTAAAACGAATATAACCCCGATCTAAATAATAACTTTTGATGATCTCTAAATCACCTGATAATTTTTGCTTTTGATAATTATCATCGGCAAAAAAGTTCCACCAACCCGCAGAGTCTGCTAACGTTAAACGCTTTAATAATTGCTCATCTGAAAAAACGCTATTACCAACGATATTGATCTGCTCAATTTTAGCTGACAAACCTTCGAGAAAAACAAATTGAATTGAGACTCGATTACGGGGCAAAGACGTCACCACCGCTTCGACCTGAGCGCTGTATTTGCCAACACTATGATAAAAGTCTTCGAGGCTTTTCTCGATACCAGATAAAACCGTTCTATCAAGGGGATCACCCACTTGAATAGAAGATGATTTAAGCGAGTCAAGAATTTGCTCTTCAGTTATTTGTTGATTACCAGAAAGACCAATATTGCTGATCGTCGGACGCTCTTTAACTTTAAAAATAAGTATATTGCCAGCACGCTCTAAAATAATGGATTCAAAGTAGCTACTGGCATAAAGCTTTTTAACTGCCTTGGAAAGTTGATACTCATCGACGACATCTCCCTCCCTTATTGGCAAGCTCAATAAGGCAGCACCTAATGTTATACGTTGTAAGCCTTCAAATTGGAGGTCTGCAATAGTAAAGCTTGTGGCTGAAGATAACATGGAAAAACAGCTACTAAAGACAAATGTGCTTGTGAGTAAAAATTTCTTAAACATTTATGTACGAATCCTTTATAACACTTATAGGGTGTTTTGATATAAAACTGTTTTTATAAATTTACTAAATAGTTTTTACTGTAATTGATTTAATAAAATATTACAGTAAATTAAAATCATTCAATATAGCAATGCTCATTAATGCCATTAAAATAGCACCACCAATTTTAAAACCAACCTGTTGAATTTTTTCTGGCACGGGTTTTCCAGTGATCACTTCAATAAAATAATAAAGCAAATGCCCACCATCTAACACCGGTAATGGAATTAAATTCATTAAGCCTAAATTGACACTGATTAACGCTAAAAAGCCCAGAAAATATTCAAGACCATAATCTGCGCTGGCACCGGCACCTTTGGCAATCGCAACGGGACCACTAAGCGCTTTGACAGAAATATCTCCCGTTACCAATTTAACCAAGGTATCAAAAGTAAGCTTTGTTAATTGCCCCGTTTTTTCTAGCGCTCTGACAAAAGCTTCAACAGGACCAAATTGTAATTTAACTCTATATGCTTCAGGATAAGGCTCAACAACAGGCGCGACGCCTATAAAACCCATTGCGGTTTTTTCATGTGCTTTTGGTGTTAAGACTAACGTCACTAAGTGTGATGCTCTTTTAACGTCTAGTGTTAATCTTGTGTTGGCATTTTTTTGAATCAGCATTACAAAGTGTGACCAGTCCTGTAACGGTTGACCGTCAATAGCAATGAGTTTATCACCTACCTGTAACCCCGCTTGCTTGCCGGCCCCCTCGTTAGAAACAGCCGCCACTTGCAAGTTTACTTTAGGGCTAAAAGGCAAGAGACCTAAGCTATTAATGATTGATTCTGTTTTTGGATTAAAAGACCAATTTTGCAATGAGACTCTATAATGAGAGATTGGTTCAATCGGCAGACCAGTTAAGTCTTTAATGGTGATATTAAATTCATTTTCACCGATTTGGCTCACTAATGCAAGGTTCAGAGACTGCCAATCTTCGACTTCATTGTGATTAATGGCGGTCACTTGAAAACGATGTTCGGTGCTTATAACGGACATTGGAGAATCGGCAAGTACACCTTTCATAATTGGTTTTGCACTATTAACACCAAGCGTATACATCAAAAAGAAAGCGACAATCGCCAGTAAAAAGTTAGCAATCGGCCCGGCACTAACAATCGCGATGCGTTGCCACACGGTCTTTTTGTCAAAGGCGAAGGGTTGTAATTCTGTGGCGACACTTTCAACACGACTATCAAGCATTTTCACGTAACCACCTAGCGGAATAGCTGCCAGCACGAACTCGGTCCCCTGTTTATCGGTACGTTTAAATAATACTTTTCCAAAACCAATTGAAAAACGATGTACTTTCACTCCACAACGTCTAGCGACCCAAAAATGACCGTACTCATGAATCGCCACTAAAATACTCAAAGCAACAATGAATGCGCCTAAATTCCATAAAATCGTTAACATAAAAGTGCTCGTTGTATAATCGTTAAGGCATTATTTTTGGCTTCTTTATCAATCCTCAAAAGTTGCTCAATCGAATTTACTTGTTGTGTATTGGTCTGCTGTAACACTCGGTCTACCAATTGAGATATTTGAGTAAACATTATGTTGCCGTTTAAAAAAGCATCAACCGCAATTTCATTGGCTGCATTTAATGTGGTTGTCGCATATTGCCCTTGATAACACGCATCAATTGCTAATTTCAAACAGGGATAACGCGCAAAATCTGGCGCTAAAAAACTAAAATCAGCAGCACTAAAAAAGTCAAAAAAACCAGCGTTGCTATTAATGCGCTTACCGCTTCCCATCACATGCGCAATGGGAATGCGCATATCTGGATTACCCATCTGCGCAATCACGCTACCATCCACATATTGCACCATTGAATGAATAACCGATTGTGGGTGAATAATAACCTGTAGTTGCTCACGCGAAGCATTAAATAACCAACGCGCTTCAATATATTCAAGCCCTTTATTCATCATTGTGGCCGAATCAATAGAGATTTTTTGCCCCATTGACCAATTAGGATGTTTAATCGCTTGTGCGGGGGTAATAGTCGAAAATTCTGACAGAGGTTTATTTAAAAAGGGGCCTCCAGAGCCAGTCAATAAAATTTTCGAAACCCCCTCTTGTTGCAACTGACAATACCCTATATTGTTTTGTAGGCGGGGTGATAAGGCTTGAAATATTGCGTTATGCTCACTATCAACGGGCCATAATTTTGCGCCAGACTTTTTAACGGCGTCAATAAATAGTTGCCCAGACATCACCAAAGATTCTTTATTAGCAAGAAATATTTCTTTACCCGCTTGTACCGCGGCCAATGTCGTTTTTAAGCCTGCACCACCAACAATAGCGGCCATCACCGAATCAATTTCAGCACAGCTTAGCAGTTGCAATAATGATTCTTCGTCATTTAATAAAGAAGAAGTGCAATTAGCCTGTTTTAATTTAAGTCTTAATTCAGCCGTCGCAAGCGGACAACTCATGGCAACATAAGTTGGCTTAAACTCCAGACATAACGCCAACATTTTATCGACATTAGTGGCAGCCACCAATAAATAAATATGATACAACTCAGGGTTACTACGGCAAACCGCAAGTGTGCTTGCTCCAATAGAGCCCGTTGCGCCTAAAATCGCTAGATTTTTCATCGATTAATTTAACCACACTAGGTAAGTCAACGTAAAAATAGGGACCGCGGCGGTTAAACTATCAATTCGATCTAAAATACCACCATGGCCGGGTAATAAATTGCCACTGTCTTTTATATTTGCTTCTCGCTTGAAAATGCTCTCACTGAGATCGCCAAGTGCCGATACTAATGTTGTGATTAATGATGCGGCAAAAAATAGCATTAACTTTTCAGAGGGAATTTCAAATGCAATACTGGCAATAAAAGCAACTAACATTGCGCTCACGACACCACCGATAAAACCCTCGATTGTTTTGCCTGGGCTCACATTGGGTGCGAGCTTATGTTTACCAAAAAATTTACCACAAAAGTAAGCACCCGTATCGGCGGCCCAAACTAAGATGAAAACAAAGAATAATAACGCACTGCCATAATAAAAATCATGTTCAATATTCACTGAACGTAACACGACCATTGACCAGAAAAATGGTATCAGGGTAAGTAATCCAAACAGGGTTTTAATTATTTTACTACCCGCCCATAAGTTGGCTTTTCTAGGGTAACTGATCACCAGAAGCAGAGAGACAAACCACCAAATGGCCGCAATAATTAGGCCATTTTCGATCCAAGGGTGAATACCACCGTGAACCCAGAGTTGCCCAATGGGTAATAATACTAAGCTAATCGCGAGTACCAAGCCAAAAAGATAAAGGATAACACTAGAAGTAGATTGAGGATTAACAAACCCTCCCCACTCTTTACTTGCAAGTAAAAAAAGCGCTGCGCTACACAGCATGAAAAACTTGAGAGGCAGTAAAAAAATGCAAGCAATGGCAATCGGAGCCAAAACGAGCGCTGTTATTATACGTTGTTTCACAGAAAGGTCCTGTTGAATTTAATTGTAATGTCAGCGATGAGAAATTTGTTCACTGGTTTTTCCAAAACGGCGTTCTTTACTGGCAAAAACATCTAATGCTTGTTGAAATTCATCGGCATTAAAGTCTGGCCATAAAACATCGCAGAAATAGAGTTCAGCATAGGCAAGTTGCCACAATAAAAAATTGCTAATACGCTGCTCTCCGCCAGTGCGAATCATGAGGTCGACTTCCGGTAACGACTCTAAACTTAACACATTATTGAATCGCTCTTCAGTGATATCATCAATGCTTAACTCTCCCTCTTTAACTAAAATAGCAAGCTGCTTGCTTGCCTGAGTGATATCCCAGCGCCCACCATAGTTAGCGGCAATATTTAACGCTAAGCCAGTATTATTTTGGGTCAGCTCTTCAGCTTGAAATACTTTTTTTTGTAAACGCTTACTAAAGCGGGAGATATCACCAATTATTTTTAACTTAATATTATTTTTATGAAGCGTCTTTATTTCACTGCCTAACACAGTAAAAAAAAGTTCCATTAACATCGAAACCTCTTTTTCTGGACGCTTCCAATTTTCACTACTGAAAGCATAAATAGTTAGCGCTTGAATCTTTTTTTTAGTTGCAAAGATTATCGCAGTACGCAACGATTTCACACCGTGTTGATGCCCGAAAACACGATGCTTACCTTTTTTTTCAGCCCAACGACCATTACCATCCATGATAATTGCAACGTGTTTTGGTAATGTTTGAGATTCAATTACACTGCTCACTTGCTTCCTTAAAATAATTATAGAGGGCAGACAAAAGATGTTTCTCTACCTAGTGTTAGATTATACTTCCATTAATTCTTTTTCTTTGACCGCTAATAATTGATCAACAAGCTTAACACTATCATTAGTGACTTTTTGCACTAATTCTTCACCTTGACGTTGTTGATCTTCACTGATTTCTTTTTCTTTCTCTAACTCTTTTAAGTCACCGTTGCCATCACGGCGAATATTACGTATCGCAATACGGCTATTTTCCGCTTCACCACGCACCACTTTAATGAGGTCTTTACGACGTTCTTCCGTTAATGGTGGAAGAGGAATACGAATAACAGTACCCGCAGACATAGGGTTTAAACCAAGGTTTGAGCCCATAATCGCTTTTTCAACAGCTGCGATCAAGGTTGCATCAAAGACAGTAACCGTTAATGTACGAGAATCTTCAGTAGACACATTACCCACTTGGCGAAGTGGTGTATTAGTTCCGTAATATGGCACCATAATACCATCTAAAAGGCTCGGGTGAGCACGGCCAGTACGAATCTTCGCTAATTGATTTTTAAACGATTCGATTGTTTTAGACATGCGAGTTTGCGCATCATCTTTAATTTCATTGATCATCTTATTTTCCCACTATTTTATTGTTATTTATTATTTTATGAGGGCTCTGCACAATGTGTAATAGTTGTACCTTCCTCTTCGCCAAATACTACTCGGCTTAATGCGCCGGGTTTATTCATATTAAAGACACGGATTGGCAAGCTATGATCACGTGCTAATGTAAAGGCGGCTAAATCCATTACCTTAAGTTCTTTTTCAAGCACCACTTGATAATCAATCTCTTTATAAAGTATCGCTTCTGGATTCTTTACTGGATCAGAATCATAAACACCATCTACTTTAGTGCCTTTTAGAACAGCATCGGCTTCAATCTCAATACCACGTAAACACGCGGCAGAATCTGTCGTAAAAAAGGGATTACCCGTACCCGCAGCAAAAATGACTACAGTACCTAAGTTAAGGTATTTAATGGCTTCTGCCCAGTTATAATCATCACAGACTCCGGTTAATGGGATCGCAGACATTAAACGCGCGTTAACATGAGAACGATGCAGTGCATCACGCATTGCTAAACCATTCATAACGGTTGCTAACATGCCCATGTGATCACCCACCACGCGATTCATACCCGCTTCGGCAAGACCCGCGCCACGGAAAATATTACCACCGCCGATAACTAAACCAACTTGTATACCGGCTTCAATTAACGTTTTTATCTCTAAGGCCATACGATCTAATACGGTTGGATCAATACCAAACCCTTCTTTACCAACAAGAGCTTCACCACTTAGTTTTAATAAAATACGGCGATATGCCGTCTTTGGATTGGTGCTCATAAAATTCATTCCCTATGTTGGTATAAATAGTAATTTCATTAATAAACTGTTTAAATATCAAACATCTTATTGATAAAATTTAAGCAAGTTAACCCTTACTGTAAATATAAAAGAACCGCAGAGCTAGCCGCGGTTCTTATTTTTACAATAAACTTAAAGCTTATTGTTTCAAAAGTAAAGATTACTGGCCAGCAGCGGCCATTGTAGCGGCAACTTCTGCAGCAAAATCTTCTTCTTTCTTCTCGATACCTTCACCCACTTCTAAGCGGATAAATGTTTCAACGTCAGCGCCCGCATCTTTAAGAAGCTTAGCAACTTTCATTGAGGGATCTTTAATAAATGCTTGACCCGTCAGGCTTACTTCACCAGTGAATTTAGCCATGCGACCCGTGACCATTTTTTCAGCGATCTCAGCAGGTTTACCACTGTCAATAGCGATTTGCAGTTGGATCTCTTTCTCTTTTGCCACAACATCAGCAGGAACATCTTCCGGTCTAACATAGGTAGGCGCAGCGGCGGCAACATGCATTGCAATGTCTTTAGCAAGGTCAGCATCGCCACCTTTCAATACAGAGATAACACCAATTTTACCACTGTGTACGTATGCGCCAAGGTTTTCACCTTCGACGATTTGTAAACGACGGATAGAGATATTTTCACCAATTTTAGCAACTAAGTTAGCACGTGCTTCTTCAACAGTAATATCATCATATGCTAATGCATTTAACGCTTTTACTTCTGTTACTTTACTTGCTAGTGCGATATCAGCAACTTGGTTAGCAAATGCTAAGAAGCTTTTATCCATTGCGACAAAGTCTGTTTCACAGTTTATTTCAGCAATAAGTGCAACAGTGCCTTCTGTTTTTGCTAAAACAACACCTTCAGCTGCAATACGACCTGCTTTTTTAGCGGCTTTGATTGCACCCGATTTACGCATATTTTCAATTGCAAGCTCGATGTCTCCATCGGCTTCAACTAATGCTTTTTTACAATCCATCATACCCGCAGCGGTGCGGTCACGAAGTTCTTTAACTTGTTTAGCTGTAATAGCCATTATCGAATTCCTAATATTTAGTCTACAAAAAAGGGGAGCCTAGACTCCCCTGATAACTAATTTATCATTTAATTAGTTAATAAGAGCTTCTCATTAGAAGAGCTTATTTGTCAGCCGTTTCTTCAACAAAACCGTCTGCTTCCGCTGCCACGGCAACATCTTCTTGACGACCTTCTTTAATACTCTGAGCGGCTGCTTCTAAGTACAGTTTAATAGCACGGATAGCATCATCATTACCAGGAACAACAAAATCGATGTTATCTGGGCATGAGTTTGTATCTACAATCGCGATAACTGGAATACCTAGGTTATTCGCTTCTTTAATTGCAATGTGCTCGTGATCTGCATCGATAACGAAGATTACATCTGGGATACCGCCCATGTTTTTGATACCACCAAGTGTTTTATCAAGTTTAGCTAATTCACGAGTGCGCATTAACGCCTCTTTTTTAGTTAACTTTTCAAAAGTACCATCTTGGCTTTGAATTTCAAGGTCTTTCAAACGCTTGATCGATTGACGAACTGTTTTCCAGTTAGTCAACATACCACCTAACCAACGGTGATCAACATAAAATTGGTCACAGCTATTTGCAGCTTCTTTGACAGCTTCTGAAGCAGCACGTTTAGTACCAACAAAAAGAACTTTACCTTTTTTAGACGCTTTTGCTTCTAAAAAGTTAAGTGCTTTGTTGAACATTGGAACAGTTTGCTCAAGGTTGATGATATGAACTTTATTACGAGCGCCAAAAATGAATGGTTTCATTTTTGGATTCCAGTAACGAGTTTGGTGACCGAAGTGTACGCCAGCTTTTAGCATATCGCGCATTGATACATTTGCCATTTTGAATTTCCTTTAGTGGGGGTTAGGCCTCCACGCATCCCATAAACTCGACCATTTCCAACAAGTTGAAAGTAGCACCCCGAGTTACGTGTCGATACGTGTGTGTTATTGTAATTAACGTTTTGTCCCCTACCTTTTATACAAGGAAAAAAGAAACAAATACCGTTAATAAATTAAGTAAGCATTAACAGTTAAAAATGAACTATTATACTTGATGCGCTTTATATCATAATTACAAAACCAACTCAAATATTGTCCTGAATGTTTTTCTAAAAAAGGAGGTTAAAAGACACGATATGATGCCTGTTGATAAATTAGCGAAAGGATCCCCTCTAAAATAAACACTTTATTCCTTATAAAGGAGAGTCTTTATCAAATGTTGCAACACTGAATTACCATGGGCTATAATTACACACTTAAACTATTTACATAAAAAACAAGAGAACACAGATGGCAGCTATCATAAAGACAAGTGATGAAATCGAAAAGATGCGTATTGCAGGTCAGCAAGCCGCAGATGTATTAACCATGATCGAACCTTTTATTCAAATAGGTATAACCACCAATGAATTAAATCAGCGTTGTCATGACTTTATTGTTAATGAGCAAGGCGGTATTCCCGCCCCCCTTAACTACCATGGTTTTCCTAAATCTATCTGTACCTCATTAAATTATGTGATATGTCACGGCATCCCTAATGACAAAGCATTAAAAGACGGTGACATTATTAATATTGATATCACTGTCATTAAAAATGGTTACCATGGTGATACCTCTAAAATGTTTATGGTCGGTAAAACATCAATCTTGGCGGCACGTTTGTCACGCATATCACAAGAATGCTTATACATCGGTATTAATATGGTTAAACCTGGCGCACGTTTAGGTGATATTGGTGCCGCGATTCAAAAACATGCAGAGAATCATAGTTACTCTGTAGTACGTGAATATTGTGGTCATGGTATTGGTGCGGTCTTTCATGAAGAGCCTCAGGTTTTACATTACGGTAAAAAAGGAACGGGTGAAATATTAAAAGTCGGGCAATGTTTTACCATTGAACCGATGATTAATGCCGGTAAGCGAGGCACCAAAGTGTTAAAAGATGACTGGACAGTGGTGACTAAAGATAAAAAATTATCGGCGCAATGGGAACATACTTTATTAGTGACTGAAACAGGCGTTGAGATATTAACACTGCGTCCTGAAGAAACAATTAAGCGCATTATTAACCACGACGATTAATTTTCAACTTGAAGCCATCCTAATAAATGGTTTCAAGTCACTCCCTTATACCAAAGGAATTAATTAAGTGATCAAGTATTACGCAGGAAAATTATCACTAACAAGGCGTGAGTTGCAGGAGATAGTTATTCTCACTT
>JBAHZV010000161.1:0-34700 GCA_037132845.1 Psychromonas sp. | reverse complement strand
CATACCAGGAGATGAAGCGGGCATGCCAGGCACGGCAAGCCCTGAAAGGTTAGGTTTTTCAGCTAATAAGCGTTTAATATCTTTAATCGGTACATGACCTTCTATGGCATAACCTTCAACAATCGCAGTATGGCAAGAAGTGAGCGCGGGTGTAATACCATGCTCTGCTCGCAGTTGGTTATTGTTTGTTTGCTCTACAATAGTGACATTAAAGCCAGCTTCCTCGACTAATTCTGCCCATGCGGTGCAACAACCACAATAGGGTGATTTATAAATAGTCAAATCTGTCGCGAACAGCATCGTGCTAAACAAAGAAAGTGTTAAGGGTAGTAGTGTTAATTTTTTCATCAGTGATTCCAATTTTATATTTTAAAAAGTCAGGTTGTTCAAGTTTATATAACAATAATTTTTACATAAAAATTAGACAATTGGAGGTCGGTAACGCGCACTTTTCAAGCCAATTAATGGTTGCAGATTAAAGCAAACATAAGCACTGCGTTGGAAAACACCAAGGTAGTATAACGACGTAAACGTTTGCTCATAAAAAGTAACAGAGGCGCCACTTAAACAACATTGCTGCACCGTATTAACACACTTCGCCTCTCCTGCACATGGCTCATCAGCACAGGGTGATTCAGAAGATAAATGATGCAATGCACTGCGTGCTGGCATATCAATAGCACTATTATTCGCAACAACAAGCGGTGCAAAGATAAAGAATAAAAGTGATATAAGCGTTATTGTTTTTTTCATTGTAATAAGTTTAATCGATGCCCATAGGGTAAGGTCAACAACTTAGAAAGATTTTAATAACGCACTATTATACTGTGTGATATCAACAGTAAATTTATATTTGAGCAACAGTGCCGTCAACGCTAACTGTGCCTCATCAAGGTGGTTCAAGGTAAGAGTATTATCGTCTAATAACCATAATTTTCGAGAGCCTGTATAACTAAACTGCATCGCTAGCATGGCATTTTTATCCCCCATTTTGGCCGCTTGCTGTAACTTTAACATTTTTCTGGTGATCAAATTAAGCGCTTGTTTTAGCTGCCATACATAAAAAACTTCGTGTAAAAAAGCATGTTTTTTATTCCTTATAAGCACAGCAACTACAATTAAGGCACTGCTCACGACGCCCAATAAATTCCAATGAAAATGGCTACCTTGTTGCGCGGGGAAAAAGTAAATCAGAGTTTGCGAAATCACTAAGCTACTCACTACCAGAAAACCAATACAGGCAGCGATGACCATATTCAAACGCTGACGGTA
This sequence comes from Psychromonas sp., assembly GCA_037132845.1. Classification (GTDB taxonomy): domain Bacteria; phylum Pseudomonadota; class Gammaproteobacteria; order Enterobacterales; family Psychromonadaceae; genus Psychromonas. The sequence goes on along the minus strand of JBAHZV010000161.1, from coordinate 33,428 downwards.
ACGCTTTTTATCTATTTCAATTAATAACATCTGTATTCCTTTTTTTACATCATAGCATTCAGTAAGGGCGAGATCTTTATCTTATACCATCCGAATGTGGGCATGCCTTATTCAGGCGCTAGCTCAAAAACCAAGATAGGCGTATATTTTCTATAAAAATAGATTAGCACCTCTTTTTATCCAACAAAAAAAGCCACTCAATTGAGTGGCTTCATCTGCGCTTGCTTAGATCGCTTTTTTAAATGACTAAAATCTAACCATTAATGCGTTTATGTAACTCTTGCACAGAGTTAACCTTTGCGTCTGGGGCGGTTGGATCAGCAGTGTGTGCCTGACATGTTGCGAAGGCACCGTTTAATGTTGTTGTGTAGTTAACTTTATAACGTAATGCTGCACGGCGTAATTGACGAGAATCTTCAATTGCAACGCGTCCCTCAGTTGTATTAACAATGTAGCTATACTCAGAGTTTTTAATTCGGTCTAGTGTGTGCGGACGGCCTTCAGATACTTTATTCACATGGCGTGCATTAATACCTGCTTCTTTTAATATGGCAAGCGTACCGTCAGTTGCATCAATTTCATAACCTAACTCGATTAAGTTTTTAGCTAATTTAGCAACACGTTTTTTATCACTGTTGCGCACAGAAATTAATACACGGCCAATTTCAGGTACTTCTTTGGTTGAGCCTAATTCTGCTTTTGCATAAGCCTCAGCGAAAGTATCACCCACGCCCATAACTTCACCCGTTGAGCGCATTTCAGGACCTAAAATCGGATCGGAGCCGGGGAATTTGTTAAACGGTAAGACCACTTCTTTAACAGAGTAGTATGGCGGAATCACTTCTTTTGTAATACCTAACTCTTTCAGGGTTTTACCCGCCATCACTCTGGCGCCTATTTTAGCAATGGGCACACTGGTCGCTTTGGAAACAAACGGCACAGTACGTGCAGCACGAGGATTGACTTCAATCATGTAAACTTCGTTATCTTTAACCGCTAACTGGGTATTCATTAACCCAACCACACCTAACTCAAGTGCTAATGCTTTGATGTAACCACGCATTTCATCTTGAATTTCAGCACTTAGGGTATAAGCCGGTAATGAACATGCAGAGTCTCCTGAGTGGACACCCGCTTGTTCAATGTGCTCCATAATGCCACCAATAACAACATCAGTACCATCACAAATCGCGTCGATATCAACTTCGATTGCATCATCTAAGAAACGATCTAATAACACCGGTGATTCGTTAGAAACACTGACCGCTTCTTTGAAGTAACGGCGTAAATCAACTTCATCATAAACGATTTCCATGGCACGACCACCCAACACATAGGAAGGACGTACAACGAGTGGATAACCAATACGCTTCGCAGACTCAACCGCTTGCTCAGTGGTTGTTACGGTATCGTTCTCAGGTTGTTTAAGACCAAGACGTTCAACAACTTGCTGGAAACGTTCTCTGTCTTCAGCGCGGTCAATTGCTTCGGGTGACGTGCCAATAATAGGTACACCAGCAGCTTCGAGTGCACGTGCTAATTTAAGTGGTGTTTGACCACCGTATTGCACGATAACGCCTTTAGGTTTTTCAACACGTACGACTTCAAGTACGTCTTCTAACGTAATTGATTCGAAGTATAAACGATCCGAGGTATCATAATCCGTTGAAACAGTTTCTGGATTACAGTTCACCATAATGGTTTCATAACCGTCTTCACGCATTGCTTGGGCGGCATGCACACAACAGTAATCAAATTCAATACCTTGACCAATACGGTTCGGGCCACCACCAATGATCATGATTTTTTCATTATCAGTAGGGTTCGCTTCACACTCTTCATCGTAAGTTGAGTACATGTAAGCCGTATCCGATGAGAATTCAGCGGCACAAGTATCAACACGCTTGTAGACGGGGAACAACTCAAATTTTTCACGTAGTTTACGAATTTCTGTTTCAGAAACACCCACAACCGTTGCAATACGGCTATCGGCAAAACCTTTACGTTTAAGACGTTTGAGCAAGGCTCTGTCTAAAGAACGTAAACCACCTTCGGCAAGTTTTTTCTCTTCTAAGATAAGGTCTTCAATTTGCACTAAGAACCAGTTATCAATCATAGTGATATCATGGATCTCATCGATGCTCATGCCTAAACGAAAAGCATCACCGATGTACCAAATACGCTCCGCACCGGCTTCACGTAATTCGTATAAGACTTTTTCTTTAGCGCCGGCATCGTTAATATCAACCATTGGACTGAAACCATCAGCACCCACTTCTAAACCACGTAATGCTTTTTGCAATGATTCTTGTTGGTTACGGCCAATAGCCATGACTTCACCAACAGATTTCATTTGCGTGGTTAAACGACTATTTGAATTGGCAAATTTCTCAAAGTTAAAACGAGGAATTTTAGTCACAACATAATCAATAGTTGGTTCAAAGGATGCAGGGGTTTTGCCACCAGTGATATCATTTTGTAATTCATCAAGGGTGTAACCAATCGCCAATTTAGCGGCGATTTTAGCAATCGGGAAACCCGTTGCTTTCGACGCTAATGCAGATGAACGTGAGACACGAGGGTTCATCTCGATTAATACCATACGGCCATCTTCAGGGTTAATACCAAACTGTACGTTGGAACCTCCTGTTTCAACACCTATTTCACGCAGTACTGCTAAAGAAGCATTACGCATTAGTTGATATTCTTTATCGGTCAGTGTTTGCGCTGGGGCAACGGTAATGGAATCGCCCGTATGGATACCCATTGGGTCAATATTTTCAATCGAACAAACAATGATACAGTTATCATTTTTGTCACGTACCACTTCCATTTCATACTCTTTCCAACCAATTAATGATTCATCGATAAGCAGTTCAGTAGTGGGTGAAAGATCTAAACCATTGCTACAAATATCATCAAATTCTTCTTTGTTGTAAGCAATACCACCACCTGTACCACCCATCGTAAACGATGGGCGAATAATACAAGGGAAACCAACCATGTCTAACACACCGTAAGCTTCTTCCATATTATGGGCAATACCAGCACGTGGACATTCAAGGCCAATTTTTTTCATGGCTTTGTCGAAGCGACTACGATCTTCAGCTTTATCAATTGCATCTGCTGTCGCGCCAATCATTTCAACATTGTATTTTGCTAAAATGCCTTTTTCTTCAAGCTCTAAAGCACAATTAAGCGCCGTTTGGCCACCCATTGTGGGTAATACCGCACAGGGGCGCTCTTTAGCGATAATTTTTTCTACAACTTTCCAGTGAATAGGCTCGATATAAGTCGCATCGGCCATTTCGGGGTCGGTCATAATGGTTGCCGGGTTAGAATTAACTAATACCACACGGTAACCTTCTTCTTTTAACGCTTTACAAGCTTGTGCGCCTGAATAGTCAAACTCACAGGCTTGACCGATCACAATTGGACCCGCACCAATAATTAGGATGGTTTTTAAATCATTACGTTTTGGCATCTGAAATTACCTTTCTTATTCTGTTCTATGTATCCGATTAACTAAGCGTTTTTGTACTCTTCCATCAACTCAATGAAGTGATCAAAAAGTGGTGCTGCATCATGTGGACCAGGACTTGCTTCTGGATGGCCTTGGAAACTAAATGCAGCTTTATCAGTACGATGGATACCTTGTAGTGAGCCATCAAACAATGAGATATGCGTGACACGTAAATTTTCTGGCAAGGTGGCAGCGTCAGCCGCAAAGCCGTGGTTTTGGCTAGTGATCATCACCACGTCACGATCTAAGTCTTTCACTGGATGGTTAGCACCGTGATGACCAAATTTCATCTTCACTGTTTTTGCACCACTTGCAAGCGCCAGTAATTGGTGACCTAAACAGATACCAAAAACAGGAATCTCCGTTTTTAGAATTGCTTGTATTGCTTCAATAGCATAAGTACATGGCTCAGGATCGCCTGGACCATTAGAGAGGAAAATACCATCTGGGTTTAACGCTAAGACCTCAGCGGCTGGCGTTTGTGCAGGCACCACAGTTAATTTACAATCACGATCCGCTAACATACGTAAGATATTACGTTTAACACCGTAATCATATGCAACAACGTGGTATTTACCGGTGCCCGTATGCTCCGGTAAACCATCGGTTAATGTCCAGCTACCTTGTGACCATTCAAAAGGTTTTTTAGTGGTCACTTCTTTTGCTAAATCCATGCCTTTTAGACCAGGAAATGCTTTAGCTTGTTTAAGTGCACTTTCAGCGTCGATATTTTCGCCGGCAATAATACAGCCCGCTTGTGCACCTTTTTCACGTAAAATGCGCGTTAATTTTCGTGTATCAATATCTGATATACCAACAACGTTACGTGCTTTTAAATAATCGCTTAATGATGCTTGGCTACGAAAGTTGCTTGCCAGAAGGGGTAGATCTCGGATAACTAAACCACAAGCATGAATTGATGGAGATTCTTCATCTTCATCATTAGTGCCTGTGTTGCCGATATGAGGGTAAGTAAGTGTAACAATTTGGCGAGCGTAAGAAGGATCGGTAAGAATTTCTTGGTAACCCGTCATTGACGTGTTAAATACAACTTCACCAATAGAACGCCCTTGCGCGCCAATTGACACACCTTCAAAAACAGTTCCATCTTCCAATACCAGTATGGCCGAATGACTCAAGATAACCTCCATGGAGAAAACAATAAAAATAACTTTTACGATGCTATTTTATGATGTTTAAGCGGAATAATTATCTATTTTTCCGCCAAACAACTATAAAATCTGGCAAATTCGCGCTAGTTTATAGATCTTCAGCACAATTAACCAATAAAATTTATGTTTTTAGTGAATTAAATATAAGAATAACAAAAAGAGAACAGTAGAGAAGGGATATCGGTGGTGAGCACTTTTAAAAGTGCTACTGTTACAGGTATAGTTGGTATTAAGCAAGATAACCAACAGACTTAAAAAATGATAAAGCGAGTGTGTGTCTTTAATATCCTATTCTGACGATAAATTCCTTACATTAACAAACACTAAAAAGAGAACAAGATCCATTTATTAAAGTCATACAGTATGCATAACAAACTAAGCACTGAACAAAAAGTGTATTTTTCTTATTCCAAAGCAAGGCGTCTTCATGCAAACTTTACAATCAACCTCAGCAAGTTCAATTTGGTCATATTTTTCAAAAATTTGTTCTATCCCACACCCCTCTAAACATGAAAAAAAACTGGTCGACTGGATAAAAAACTGGGCACTAGAAAAAAATATTAAATGCCTTCAAGATGAAATTGGCAATCTTATTTTAACGAAACCGGCGACACCTGGTTTTGAAGATAGCACGCCAGTCATTTTACAAGCACATCTCGATATGGTGCCACAAAAGAACAATGACAGTACCCATGACTTTGTTAACGATGCGATTAAACCCGTTGTTAAAGGTGCATGGCTACACGCTGACAATACCACTCTGGGTGCGGATAATGGCATCGGCATGGCCAGTTGCTTAGCCGTATTAGCGGATAACAGCTTACAACATGGACCACTCGAAGTCTTGTTAACCACCGATGAAGAAACCGGCATGACCGGGGCATTCGGTCTAAAATCCGATGCTTTACAGGGTAAAATATTCATTAATACGGACTCAGAACAAGAAGGTGAACTGTATGTTGGTTGCGCCGGTGGCATTAATGTCAACATTACCCTTGCCTATGAAAAAATGGAGCCAGAAGTTGATAGTTGTGCCTACCAAATTAGTTTAACCGGTCTGAAAGGTGGGCATTCAGGTTGTGATATTAATCTGGGTCGTGCCAATGCCATTCAAGAGTTAGCTAGGCTATTAAGTCATTTTGATAACTTACCCTTTTATATCGCAAATTTTGAGGGTGGCAGCTTACGTAATGCCATTCCTCGTGAAGCAACTGCTATCATTGTTTGTGATAGCTTATATCAAAAAAAATTAGCTCCCTTGATTAAAACATTGCAAGCGACACTGCTTAAAAAATATCAAGGCATTGAAGATAACCTACAAATCACCATGACAGCATGTGATGTGCCGAGTGCTATCTTAACGCCAAGTAGCCAAAAAACACTGCTTGAAAGTTTGACTCATTGTAAAAATGGTATTTTTAGCATGGACAGTCAATTTTCTGATGTGGTGCAGACCTCGAGTAACTTAGGTGTTATCAGTCAAAATGATAATTTATACTTTCATCTACAAGTATTAGTTCGCTCACAACTTGAAAGTGAGAAACAACTGCAAGCGAATAATATTCAAGCACATTTTGAACAGTATGGTGCAAAGGTCAAAAAAGAAGGTGACTATCCCGGATGGACACCCAATAAAAACTCGGAAATTTACCGCATAATGGAAAAACAATATCAACGCTTATATGGGAAAAAACCAAAAACCATGGTTATCCATGCCGGTCTTGAATGTGGTTTATTCAGTGCGCACTACCCGCATTGGGATATGATTTCTTTTGGACCGACGATAAAATTCCCGCATAGTCCAGATGAAAAAGTAGAAATAGCCTCGGTGGACAAATATTGGGCATTGTTAAAAGCGACTTTAGCGGCCATTAAATAAACAGAGCGTGTTTTTTATAACACAGGGGATATCCTCTGTGTTATTCAAGTTTACTGCTTGGCTTGGCTAAACAGAGTAAAAAAGTTATTGGTGGTCACACGAGCGAACTCTTCGAGACTGACACCTTTTAAATCGGCGACAAATTTCGCTACATCCGCAGTATAAGCAGGCTCATTTTCTTGCCCTCGGTGTGGCACTGGTGATAAGTAAGGTGCATCGGTTTCTACTAATAACCGTTGTAAAGGAATCGCTTTAATCACTTCTTGCAATTGTTTGGCATTTTTAAACGTGACAATACCTGACACTGAGATATAAAAACCCATCTTCATCGCAGCTTGCGCCATTTCAATGGATTCCGTGAAACAATGTAATACACCACCGACTTGCGCTGCGCCCTCTTCATGTAAAATGTCTAAGGTTTCTTGACGCGCATCACGTGTATGGATTATCAAGGGTTTATTGAGTTTTTTAGCCACCCGAATTTGTTTACGAAAGCAATCTATCTGCCACGCTTTGGTTTCTGGGGCGTAAAAAAAGTCCAGTCCTGTTTCTCCGATGGCGACCACTTGATCGTCGCTTGCATACTCCAATAGCAAGGCTTCATTCATCACTTCATCTTTATAAAGGGGATGCACACCACAGCTACTAAAAATGTGAGGGTAATCTTTGATAAGTGTCGCCATCGCGGGGTAATCTTGCAACGTGACACAAATACTCATCAAATAATCAATGCCACTCGCTTTCGCTTTATTAATCACATCGTCTAAACTTTTATGTCTTTTTTGATAATCTAAGCGGTCTAAATGGCAATGTGAGTCAACTAACATGTTGGCAGTTCCTTAAATTCATTTTTTATTTTTATCAACAGGGTAGAAATTAATAGGTCTTTTTTTAAACCGCTATTTTCAATTAACAAAGTACGCACAGTTAATATTTCAGCGCACAGATAACGTAAACTTTTGAGGCTTAGCTGCGCGCTCCAAAGCTGTAGCTGTGGTAATGCAAAGGCGTAAACCGCATCATCCATTAAAGGTAGCCCTGTTAATTTTATTTTGTGTAACTCATGGAATACAAAAAACAATAGCTGTAAACGTGCTTCAACGTGTTGAGTGATGAATTGGCTAAAATCGAACAACTTTTCCGCTTGATTAAGCAGTGCAAATAAACCTTCAATACAATTACGACGCTCATCTTCCACATCCCCTTTTTGTAATGCCCAGAGATAATTAAGCAAGACCAGCGGACTATTTTGAAATTGTCTTAATACGCCTTTATCACTAACTGTAACCTGTTGTAACGAAAGCCATTCAAGTAATTGTTCATCGCTTGGTGTGTGAATGTGAGTATGTTGAACACGACTGTATAAAGTCGGCATCAATTGATGATGAGTCGTGGCTAACAAAATAATATAAGTATTACCCTGTGGCTCTTCAAGGGTTTTTAATAAGGCGTTCGCTGCCGCCGTGCTCAATAATTGAGTCTCTTTGATGACCACCACTTTACTATCACCAAGATGCGGACGTTCATTTAATGCATCAATTAAATTACGCACCAACTCAATCCCAATCGCTTTGTGATCCTCGCTTTCTAAGAGATGGAAATCAAGATGGTTTTTTGCCTCAAAGAGGTGACATGAATGACATTGACAGCAGGCATCATTAACTAACCTGTTACTGCAAAGTAAGTATTTAGATACTTTTGTCGCAAGCTTAAATTTACCCAGCCCAGTACTGCCAGTAAAAAGCAAACCATGCGCAAGACGCCCTGCTTGAAAGCTTTGTGCTAGGGTATTAAAAATAGGTGTTAACCACGGGGTTGAAACATGACTTAATGGCATAAATTACAAACTCGCCAACCAGTTATCCAACTGCTCATAAATAGCCTCTTCAACTAATTCAGGGGATTCACTGGCATCAATCATAACCGCATTTTTTTCAGCTTGGGTTAAGCTTAAAAAAACCGTTCGAGTACGCTCAAAAAAATCAATCGCAAGTCGTTCAATTCGATCAAGCTCACCGCGACCCCGTGCTCGATTTAAGCCTAATACGGGGTCAATATCCAAATACAAAGTAAAATCAGCTTTAAAATCGCCTAATGAAAGACTTTTAATACTCTCTATTAATGCTAAGTCAATGCCACGACCACCACCTTGATAAGCAAGTGAACTCCAATTATGACGATCGCCAACAACCACTTGATGATTAATCAGTGCCGGTTTTATGCGTTGCTCAACTAATTGTACACGGGCAGCATAAATCAATAATAACTCTGCTTTATCTTGAAGTGTTTCACCCTCAACATCCATTTTAACAATATCACGCATACGCTCAGCCAGTTCAGTACCACCGGGCTCACGTGTATAAATTATGTTGCTGGCGGGCATTTTTTTCAGTGCTAACCATTTACTGACATAAGAGATTGCAGTACTTTTACCCGCGCCTTCTAGCCCCTCAATCACAATAAATTTACCTGCAAGTTTTTCAATAACAGCCATCTTTATTTTCCTAAAATATATTTTCGTACCGCACGATTATGCTCTCTTAAATTTTTTGAAAAATAAGAAGTGCCGTCCCCCTTACTAACAAAGTAAAGGTATTTAGTTTTTGCAGGGTGTAAAGCGGCATAAAGCGCGGCTTCACTGGACATCGCAATGGGGGTAGGTGGAAGCCCCTTAATTTGGTAGGTATTATAAGCGGTTTTTTCGCGTAAATCTTTACTACGAATGCGCCCTTTATAACGTTCCCCCATACCATAAATAACCGTAGGATCCGTTTGTAAACGCATGCCTAAACGTAAACGATTTACAAATACCGAGGATATTTTGTCACGATCATCGGATAAGCTACTCTCTTTTTCAATAATAGAAGCCATGATCAATGCTTCATAAGGGGTTTTGTAAGGCAGTCCTTTTTCGCGCGCTTGCCATAACCTATTCAGCACTATCCTTTGATGACGATACGCTTTTTCTACTATTTTATAAGCGCTCATCTCTGCACTGTAATGATAAGTTTCGGGCAATAATAACCCTTCAAGTTTTTGCTGATCAATGTTTAATGCGCTGAGCAACTGTGCTTCTGTTTTTTGTAATGGCTGTAAATGTTTGGCATTATTAAGATTTTCTCGCCACTCTTTAAAAGTACTGCCCTCAACAAGAGTCACTTTAAATTGAAACTCTTTTCCTTTGGTAATCGTTAGTAAGATATCTTGTAGATTAAAACCTTCTTTGATTTCAAAAGTACCGGATCTAATTTTTGTTAACTCGGGGTATAATTTACCGATAACTTTCCACCAACGTAGATCACTCACAATGGATTGCGCCAATAACGAATCACCCAAATGAGAAAAATGACTCCCTGAAGAGACCGTGATTAATTGTGTTTTATCGAGTCGAGGCAAGGTCAAATAAGTGTCTATCTGTTGTTTAGCCACAATCAATGACGTGCCAACCAGTACAACTAAGATGAAGACTGCAGCCACTCTCTTTTTAACGCTCATTTCATTTATTTCCTTACTCTATTAATAATTGCAACTGCTTACAACGTGCCAAACTTTGATCATCAAAAACAACTTGTTGATACTGACGAACAGGCACAATACCCATTAATGCATTGGTTAAACAGATGGCTTGGGCTTGCTGCAGACGCTCAACATGGATATGCTCTTCAACAATGCTAATACCCGCTTGGGCAGCACGTAACATCAACTGACGACGCTGTACCCCGGCAATACCACTGCTATCCAGTTTGGGGGTTTTCCATTGTTTATCGAGATAGATAAACAGGTTCGCGCTACACGCTTCAATCACATAGCCCTGATTATCACAAACAATGCCTTCTACTGCTTGTTTACTCTCAAGTTCTTTTTTGATCAGTACTTGCTCTAAACGGTTAAGTGTTTTTAATCCAGCGAGTTGTTTATTACTGGATAATTGAAATTCACATTGAATCAATTTAATCCCTTGTGCTTGCCATTGTGGGTAAAAATCAGGATAACTCCCCGTTGAAATAATACGCTGTGGTGCATCACAACCTTGCAGACTATAACCACGCCCACCACGGCCACGCGTGATAATAATTTTAAGCACACTGACTTTTTTATCGGCTAAACGCCGTGCAACGGTTTGCACCTCATCACTGAGTTGTGCCCAATCTAGATCTGGAAAAGAAAGCTTTTGTACACCGAGTTGTAAACGCTGTAGATGTAGCGCCCATAATTGTACATATCCATATTGCACTTTGAGCGTTGAAAACAGACCATCACCATAAGCGAGACCACGATCCAGCGCATCAATATTTGTCGCTTCGATTCCATTGATTAACATAAGAGTAGCCCCATTAAATAGCTTATCAATTGTATTTGTTAATAATTTTTCTGCAGACATAAAAAAACCCGATGTCTAAATCGGGCTATAATTGTATCGTTTTTTAAAAAAATTAGATACGTTTGAAAATAAGTGTACCGTTAGTACCACCAAATCCAAATGAATTTGACAGTGCGTATTCTATTTTCGCTGGGCGTGCTTTACCGTCTGTCACGTAGTCTAAATCACAACCTTCACTTGGATTTTTAAGGTTAATCGTTGGTGGCGCTAATTGGTCGCGTAGTGCTAATACACAAAATACCGCTTCAATCGCACCTGCTGCACCTAATAGATGACCCGTCATCGATTTGGTTGAGCTCATCATGACATCTTTGGCGGCCTCACCCCAAACGCTTTTAACTGCTTGTGTTTCAGCGATATCACCGGCAGGTGTTGATGTGCCATGGGCATTAATGTATTGAATATCAGAAGGTTCAATTTTTGCATCTTTAATGGCATTTTTCATTGCTAATGCGGCACCCGCACCACTTTCTGGAGGTGACGTCATGTGGTAAGCATCACCACTCATTCCAAAACCTGAAAATTCAGCATAAATTTTAGCGCCACGTGCAATGGCATGCTCATACTCTTCAAGAACGAGTACACCTGCGCCATCACCTAATACAAAACCGTCACGAGATTCATCCCAAGGACGACTTGCAGTTTCTGGGGAATCATTACGTGTTGAAAGTGCGCGTGCAGATGCAAAGCCTCCCATGCCAACCTGACTTGATGCTTTTTCAGCACCCCCCACTAGCATCACATCGGCATCACCGTACTGAATCATACGAGCGCCTAAACCGATACTATGCGTACCCGTTGTACATGCAGTTGTTACGGCAATATTAGGTCCTTTTAGGCCATGATTAATGGACACATGACCTGAAATCATATTGATTATTGTTGCTGGCACAAAAAAGGGGCTGATTTTGCGTGGTCCGCTTTTATCGAAATTACGTACATTTGTCTCGATAGTCGTAATACCACCAATACCCGAACCAATGGCCACGCCAATACGCTCGGCATTATCATCATTGATTTCAAGACCCGAATCTTTGATAGCTTGCTCAGCAGCGACCACACCGTATTGAATAAAAAGATCCATTTTACGTGCATCTTTTTTGGGCATGTAATCTTCGACATTAAAATCTTTTATCGTTCCGGCAAATTTACATGCAAATTTTTCAGTATCAAAATGTTCAATGTTTGAGATACCGCTTTTACCCGCCTGAATAGCTTGCCATGAAGCTTCCACTGAGTTACCCACCGGCGTTAATAAACCTAAACCTGTCACTACAACTCTACGCTTTGACACTTTAATCTCTCCTAAATTACTGTTTATCTATGTAATCATTCTAGTCATGATTCTGCTAAGAATTTTACTAAGAATCAAGGTAATACGTGTATAAAATCATTATATAGAAAAACACAAAAGGCGGTCATAGACCGCCTTTTGAAATATTCATTCAAAAATGAATGATTAATCGTTGTTTACAACGTAATCGATTGCTGATTGAACAGTAGTGATTTTCTCAGCTTCGTCATCAGGAATTTCAGTATCGAATTCTTCTTCAAGTGCCATGACTAATTCAACTGTATCAAGAGAATCAGCACCTAAATCGTCAACAAAAGAAGCTGAATTGACAACTTCGTCTAGTTGTACACCTAATTGCTCAACGATGATGTTTTTTACGCGTTCTTCGATATTGCTCATTTTTATTTTCCTTTGGTAATACGCTTTATGCGTTAATTGCGATAGTTTATTCTATCGCATTTAATATTCAAGTATTCTAGCACTGGTTAGACCAGTTTTTTTCGGATTTTAACCAATAAATTGATGAAAACCAACTTTTTATTTATAGCACTGAAAAATAGTGATTTTTTTGGTGACAACTGCACTTTTTTATGGTTGTTGATATTAAAGAACAAACGTTAACATTAGATTCACATTCACCCTAAGGGAGTGTGAATATTTAGTCATTAAACCATATACATGCCACCGTTTACATGAATCGTTTCACCGGTAATATAAGCGGCACCTTGTGAGGCTAAAAAGACCACGGTAGCCGCAATTTCACTGGGATCACCTAAACGCCCCGCCGGCACATTTGCAAGCGTCGCTGCACGCTGTTCATCATTTAAGGCTTTAGTCATATCCGTTTCAATAAAACCTGGTGAAACGGTATTAACGGTAATGCCTCGACTAGCAATTTCACGTGCGAGTGATTTGGTAAAACCAATCACCCCCGCTTTAGCGGCTGCATAGTTTGTCTGACCCGCATTACCCATCGTACCCACTACTGAGCCCACATTAATAATGCGACCGGCACGTTTTTTCATCATTGGGCGCATGACCGCTTTACTCATTTTAAAGATAGGCGTTAAGTTAGTCTCGATAATATCGCTCCACTCATCGTCTTTCATGCGCATTAATAAGTTATCACGGGTAATACCAGCATTATTAACTAATACATCAACACTGCCAAACTCTTTTTTTATATCACTAAAAAGAGTAGCAATTGAATCGTTATCGGTGACATTTAATACAAAGCCTTTTCCTGACTCTCCTAAGTACTCACTGATAGCAGCCGCGCCATTTTTACTGGTGGCAGTCCCTAAAACGGTTGCGCCTAACGCCATAAATTTTTCTGCAATTGCACGACCGATACCACGACTTGCGCCTGTTATTAATACAACTTGGTCTTTCATTTTATTCTCCTTTTACTGCAGCAAGGCTACTTTCAAGCGTTGCTACATCATTAATTACTTGTGCCGTAAAGCTTTTGTCAATGCGCCGAACTAAACCACTTAATACTTTACCAGGGCCGGCTTCTATTTGTAGGTTAATGCCCTGCTCGGCCATTTTTTCAATAATCCCCGTCCAACGGACTGGGCAGTATAATTGACGCACTAATGCATCTTTAATTTTATGCGCATCGCTTTCAGCTATCACATCAACATTATTAAGCACTGAGATTTGTGGTGTTTTAAACTCAATGTCATTTAATGCCAGTGCGAGTTTATCAGCAGCGGGTTTCATTAATGCACAATGCGATGGAACAGAAACAGGTAACGGTAAAGCACGTTTTGCGCCTGCCTCTTTGCATAATAGAGCAGCACGCTCTACGGCGGCTTTATTACCCGCAATAACCACTTGCCCCGGAGAGTTATAGTTGACCGGAGCAACCACCTCACCTTGGGCGGCTTGCTCACACGCACTCGCAATTTTGTCGTTCGCCAAACCGATAATGGCATACATCGCACCAACACCCGCAGGTACAGCTTGTTGCATTAATTGACCACGTAGTTCAACCAATTTAATGGCTTCTTTAAAGTCGATCACACCAGCGCAAACAAGCGCAGAGTATTCACCTAAGCTATGCCCAGCAATGACAGAGGGTTGTGCCCCCCCCACTTCTTGCCAAACACGCCAGATTGCCACTGAGGCAGCTAATAGCGCCGGTTGTGTTTTATCTGTTTGATTAAGGCTTTCAGCGGGTCCTTCTTGGGTAAGCGCCCAAAGATCATAGCCTAATACATGACTTGCTTCTTTAAAGGTATCTAACACAACAGAATATTTTATTGCTAAGTCAGCTAGCATCGCTACCTGTTGTGAGCCTTGCCCAGGAAAAGCAAAAGTAAAATTGGTCATTTATTATTCCTTAAAAATGAAAAAACAGGAATATACTCGTTGTCATTCAAGCTAGCGATTAAATAAAGCTCTTTGATTGCTCACGAGAATAAATTCCTGTTTTAAAAATTGGTAATGAGATCACATGCGTACTAGCGCACTGCCCCAAGTAAATCCACCGCCAAATGCTTCTAATAAAACCAGATGACCAGGTTTTATTTTACCTGAGCGTACACCTTCATCAAACGCTAAAGGTACAGATGCGGCAGAAGTATTACCGTGCCCTTCAAGGGTTAGGATCACTTTATCCATGGACATGCCTAGTTTTTTTGCTGTTGCGGTAATAATACGTTTATTGGCTTGATGTGGTACTAACCAATCTAATTGATCTTTTTGAATATTATTAGCGCTTAATGTATCAACAACAATTTGACTGAGTTTTTTTACCGCTACTTTAAAGACTTCATTACCCGCCATCGACAGGTAAGCATCATTAACGTTACCGGCATTACCACGTTGGACATTGGGTAGTTTTAAAAGTTCACCGAAACGTCCATCTGCATTGATATGAGTAGAGATAATACCTTCATCTACACTTGCGGTGACAATAACCGCGCCAGCGCCATCACCAAAAAGAATAATAGTACCACGATCCGTTGGATCACAGGTGCCTGCCAGTGCATCCGCACCAATAACTAAAATATTTTTAGCGCCACCCGCTTTAATAAAATTATCTGCAACACTCAACGCATAAGCAAAACCAGCACAAGCGGCTGAGATATCAAAAGCGGGGATATCATAGATACCCAATAAATTTTGTACTTCGCAGGCTGCCGACGGAAAAGCATTGTGATTACTGGTGGTAGCAACAATGATGAGATCCAGATCTTGCGCCGTTAGGTTCGCGGCTTGCAATGCATTTAAGCCCGCTTCTTTACCCATGAATGCAATTGTTTCATCAGCATTAGCAATACGACGTTCTTTAATACCAGTACGTGTAGTGATCCATTCATCAGTTGTCTCAACCATTTGTTCTAAGTCCACATTACTGCGTACGGTTAATGGTAAGTAACTGCCTGTACCTATAATTTTGCTATTCATGTGATAAACAATCTCGCTCTAATAAAACGGCTTCTAACCGACTTGAAATACTATTGGGAATCTGCCATTGGATCTCTTTAATCGCTTGTTCAATTGCATATGCAAAGGCAATTTCATTTGCACTACCATGGCTTTTTACCACGATACCACGTAGTCCAATTAAACTCGCGCCATTATACATATCTGGATGCAAATGTTTAAAGTGATTTTTTAAGATAGGACGTAATAATGCGCCCAATAACTTGCTGTAAAAACTAGAGTTTACCGCTTTATCTAACTGCTGTAAAAAAACACGCCCCATTCCCTCAACACTTTTAAGTGCAATGTTACCGGTAAAGCCATCGGTCACCACCACATCAGCTTGACAGGAAAACAGTTCATTGGCCTCAATAAAACCAATATAGTTAATATATTTACTTTCGTTAAGCAACGTGGCAGCACGTTTTATAACATCATTACCTTTATTATTCTCTTTTCCGACATTGAGTAGCGCAACACGTGGTTTGGGTAATTGCTCCACTTTTTCGCACAAAACACTGCCCATCACAGCAAAGTTAAACAAAGTATCACTGTCACACTGTAGATTAGCACCTAAATCAAGAAGATAGGTATGTCCAGAACCATTATTGGGTAAAGACGAAACTAATGCAGGCCGAGAAACACTCGGAATCATTTTTAACGCTTGTTTAGCAAGTAACATTAATGCGCCGGTATTACCCGCGCTAACACAAGCATCTGCTTCTCCATCTGCAACCATTTTAAGGGCGACATGCATCGATGAATGAGAGATATGACGTAATACATAAATCGGATCATCTTCCATCGAAATAACATTATCAGCATGTATAAAGGATAATCGAGGATGATCAAATAACTGTTGTTTTTTTAATAAGGGGATGAGTTTTTCACGTGTACCGATAATGATCAGTGACAGTGTTGGGTATTGTAGAAGAGTTCTTTGAGCGGCTAGGAGCGAAATATGGGGGCCGAAATCGCCCCCCATGGCATCAAGCGCAATGGTATAGTTACGCAAGGTAATCCTATAGTTCGATTACTTTTTTGCCTTTATAGAAACCATCTGCAGTCATGTGATGACGACGATGAGTTTCACCAGACGTAGCGTCAACGGTAAGTTGAGCTGGCGCACTTAGTGCATCATGTGAACGACGCATACCGCGCTTTGAACGAGTCTTACGACTTTTTTGTACAGCCATTGTAAAAATTCCTACTTGTTATTTGCGCTTTAGTTGAGCTAGAGCATCAAATGGGTTGGGACGTTGTTGTTCTTCCTCTTCAATTTCACCAAAAGTAAGTTCAAACTTACTTTCAACACAATCGTCGATTGCGTGTTTCGCTATCTGAGGTAGAGTCAATATCAGCTCATCTTCAACGATTTCATGAAGATTTACTTCCCCATTTTCATCATAATAAATGGGTTCATACACGTCTGGTAAATTATTTTCCTGCTCTTGATTGTGAACAGGACAATACGTAAATTCAGCTTCGCACTGATAAATCATAGGCTCATTGCACCGTTGACAATTGAGTTCTACTGCAACACTCGCTTTACCATGAAATATTCTCAACTTTTGTTGGTCTATCTCAAATATAAATTGAGTCTTGATATCTGATTGAATACTGATTGTTGATTCAGCTAATCTTCTCATTACAGCTTTCGGAATTATAGACTCTAATTCTGTGCCTTTCTGAGCAGCGCGTACTGGATCAACGTTAATCGGTAGTTTAACCTTTTGCATGGGCGCGAATGATATAGATTGGCAAGCCGATAGTCAAAGAAAAATAGTGATTTTTTATTTCTTTTTGTTCGAATTCTCGCTTTATTGTTTTTCTGCCCTTAATATAGATTCATTCGTCATTAACAATAAGTATATTATGTCACTACAGCTTGTTTTAGCCTCTACGTCACCCTTTCGAAAACAGCTATTAGAAAAGTTACACTTATCTTTTTTAACCGCGAAACCCAATGTAGATGAAACAGCGTTAAAAGATGAAAGCGCACAACAATTAGTACTACGCTTAGCAATTAAAAAAGCACAAGCAATCGCGCCAAAATTTGCTAATGCACTGATCATCGGCTCCGATCAGGTCTGTTTGAACAACGGTCAAATTTTAGGGAAACCGGGCAACTTTGAGCGTGCCTTTCAACAGTTAAAAGCGGCCAGCGGGAAAAACATCACATTTTACACTGGCCTTGCTGTTATTAATAGTAAAACGGGCAATATACAATCTCTTGTTGAACCCTTTGTGGTTAAGTTTCGTATTTTAAGTGATGATATGATCACAAATTACCTTCATATAGAAGAACCTTACAACTGTGCAGGCAGCTTTAAAAGTGAAGGTTACGGTATTTCACTGTTTGATGCTTTTGAGGGAAAAGATCCAAATAGCCTGATTGGTTTGCCGCTTATTTCGTTGATCAAAATGCTAGAGAACGAAGGTGTCACCGTCGTTTAAACTTACTCAGATCCTCGTTATAAAATAAAAATGTTAAAAAGTGCCTCGCGGTTGCCTCTCATAAGCCTAATACGATAACAAGTAAGCGACTTTTCTTACTTGCTATCGTTTAACCCACCGAGATTAACCTTTCATGCAATTTCCGGACGTCATCGCGTACTTGCGCGGCTTTTTCAAATTCTAATTCTTTAGCAAAAGCAAACATCTGTTTTTCTAGCTTTGCAATTTCTTTCAGAATGTCTTGCTCGCTAACCACTTCATAATGCGCTTTATATTCGGCCACCTTAGCTTGTCTTGAATTACCCTTTTTAAGATTACGTTGCCCAAGTTGCATAATATCGGTCACCCCTTTATTTAATCCTTGAGGAATAATACCATTATCAAGATTATGTTGGTGCTGTAACGCACGTCTATCCTGCGTCACTTTCATCGCTCTTTGCATTGAACCGGTAATTCTATCGGCATACAAAATAGCTTTACCTTTCAAATGACGCGCGGCGCGTCCCATGGTTTGAATCAAGGAACGCTCAGAACGTAAGAAACCCTCTTTATCTGCATCCAAAATAGCCACCAAAGAGACCTCTGGGATGTCTAATCCTTCGCGTAATAAGTTAATACCAATTAACACATCAAAGATGCCTAAGCGCAGGTCACGAATTATCTCAACACGCTCGACGGTATCCACATCGGAATGTAAGTAACGCACTTTAATACCATGCTCACTCAAATAATCAGTGAGGTCTTCGGCCATACGTTTGGTTAATGTGGTGACCAATACACGTTCTTTAAGTGGTAAGCGTAAATTAATTTCAGAAAGCAGATCATCAACCTGAGTAGTAACCGCGCGCACTTCTATTTCAGGATCCAGTAATCCCGTCGGGCGAATAACTTGACGAATGATGTCACCCTGTGATTTTTCAATCTCATAATCGCTGGGTGTCGCTGAAACATAAATAGTCTGCGGGGATATTTTTTCAAACTCCTCAAACATCAGCGGTCGATTATCTAATGCAGACGGCAAGCGAAAACCATAATTTACTAAATTTTCTTTACGGCTACGATCGCCCTTATACATTGCACCAATTTGAGGCACGGTGACATGGCTTTCATCAATAATTAACAGGCTATTTTTAGGCAGATAATCAAACAAAGTGGGGGGCGCATCACCGGGAGAGCGGCCAGACAGATAACGGGAATAGTTTTCAATACCCGAACAATAACCCAGTTCATTCATCATCTCGATATCATATAAAGTGCGTTGTGAAATGCGCTGTTCTTCAACCAGTTTATTTTCTGCAAGAAACTCCTTTTTGCGCTCATTAAGCTCTTCTTTTATGCTCTCAACCGCTTTTAAAATCTGCTCGCGAGGCGTCACATAATGGGTCTTAGGGTACACAGTCACACGTGTTAAGTTATCTAATGTTTTTCCGGTGAGAGGATCAAAAACAGTGATTTTTTCCACTTCGTCATCAAACAGTTCAATACGCAGTGCATCCATTTCTGAATCCGCTGGGAAGATATCAAGCACTTCTCCACGAACGCGAAACGTACCGCGACTTAATTCCGTTTCATTACGGTTGTATTGCAAGTCAACTAAACGCTGTAAAATATCACGGCTAGAAATAATTTCTCCTACCGTTAAGTGCAACATCATCTTTAAATAAGCATTCGGATCACCCAAACCATAAATAGCAGACACCGAGGCGACTAAAACAACATCCTTACGCTCTAGTAATGCTTTCGTGGCCGATAGGCGCATCTGTTCGATATGCGCATTAACAGCCGCATCTTTTTCAATAAAAGAGTCGGAACTAGGAATATATGCTTCGGGCTGATAATAGTCATAATAAGAAACAAAATATTCAACGGCATTATTCGGAAAGAACTCTTTCATTTCGCCATAAAGTTGGGCTGCGAGGGTTTTATTCGGCGCTAAAATAAGCGTTGGTCGATTCAATTTGGCAATCGCATTGGCTAATGTAAACGTTTTACCTGATCCGGTGACCCCTAATAGGGTTTGAAAGGCCAAACCAGATTCAATGCCATCAATGAGTTGCGTGATGGCCTCAGGTTGATCTCCCGCGGGAGAAAATGGAGATAATAATTGGAATGACTTTTCCATAATGGCCTCAACATAAAATAGAATTTATATCCGGTAGCAATCAATGTACTTTATTTTGGGTACTTTCAATGAACGCGACAATAGATGTAAAGAATTAAAATATAATACAATTATATACAATTATCATTTTAGCGTGAAGAATTTCATGAACGGATCATTTTCATCAATTAACACTTAACGAATCAGTGTTTATTTCAGGTTTTTTTTTTAAAGTGATGATTAATAATACAGTTAACATTATCACGATAATGCACTTTTTTATCAAAAAATAACCATTTATTAACATTCATAAAAAAAAACAATAAAGTGGTCATCTGAAAAGAATTGTCAATGCTTATTTTAAAAAAAAACAAAAATAACTCACAGAAACTTATTGACAACACTGATCTACAATAATCAAAAAAAATAGCCGACAAATAATCCACAAACAGTCATTGACATATATAACGCGTTGTTTATAAAGGATAAATTTTTATGCCCACTTTTCGGGCAATGTTAATGGAAGCAAGTAATAATCAGCTTTCCAGCTGCGTTTCACAAAACCCCCCACAGAGTTATCCACAGAAAAAGTGGATAACCACAGCTAACATAGAGCGCATCAGCGTTGCGGCAAAGTCAGCACATTTACGGGAAGATCTTTGCGTATAATAAATAACCAGATTTGATCATGTTTTGTACAAAAAACAACTAATCAAGCAAAACAAGCGCTACTAGCCCATCACAAACAATAGACAATAAAAAGATGTAAATACATTACCTTTAGATGCACTTTTTAAAAAGTTAATATTAGTAAGCCTAAAAAGGACACATTTACAAAACTTCAGCAAAAAATTTGCTATGCTATTCATTTACCGACGCTATATTAGGAAGGCCATTGTGAAAAACATGTCTTTAACAGCACCTTTATTACTTTTATCAATACTGCTTCTCTCAGCCTGTTCCTCAACACCAAGCACGGTACAGTTAAGCCCTCAACTCACACCTACTAACATGACTCAGCAAGTAAAAGGTGACCACAGTTGGTTATTATCGAGTCAAGATATGCGCACTGAGCGTTACCTTATTGCCATTAGCTCTGGCAATGATGTGGCCACATTGATTAATGAATCGAGCAGTTCACGCGCGATAATAGAAAAAACATTACAAACACACTGGTTAAAACAAGGGCTCACTTTTAGCAATCGCAGTACGAGTACAAGTAACAATGGCAGTGCTAATAGTGATAACAGTACAAGTCGCAATACGGAGAGTTACCATATTGATATTCAACTTATCAAGTTATTGGCACAAGTTGAACAATCTGCAATAAACCACGAAAGTGACATCAATGTGATCATCAAAATTCAACTGCGTTCAGATACCAGAACTTTTAGTAAAACCTTCCGTTCACACTATCAAGAAAAAGCACTCTTTAGTGCGAATACGGTGACTTTAGCGGAACAATTAAATACACAACTATCACAGTTATTAGATCAAATCGTTCAAGATCCTGAACTTAACGCTAAACTACTGAAACTTTAAAGTCGCCCATAGGAAAAACAATGAAAACAATGAAAACAATTTTATCTCTTTTTATACTAATGCTGAGTTACAGTGCACTCGCTGCAGAAAATCCAAGTATTGTGATGGACACATCAAAGGGGCAAATCATCCTCGAGCTTTTTCCTGAAAAAGCCCCTAAAACAGTGGCTAATTTTTTAGCTTACATCAAAAAAGATGGCTATAAAAAAACCAGCTTTCATCGTGTTATTAATGGTTTTATGATTCAAGGCGGTGGTTTCTCATCGGACACTGGCACCAAAGTAGCGACATTAGCGGCGATTAAAAATGAGTCACGCAATGGATTGAGCAATGCGCGCGGTACTATCGCGATGGCACGTACAGGTGACCCACACTCCGCATCACGGCAGTTCTTTATTAACCATAAAGATAATACGTTCCTAGATGCACAGGGCAGTAAATGGGGTTATGCGGTCTTTGGAAAAGTAACCCAAGGCATGGATATTGTAGACGCCATTGCGAACGTTACAACGGGTCGTGCTGATAAACCACTCCAAACGGTTATTATCAATAGCATTACATTACAAAAATAATAAACATAAAATAAAAAGGGCGCACTGGTGATCACCAGTGCGCCCTTTTTATTTACGATTAAAGAAAGAAAATTTAGTTACGTGTACGTGCAGTATTGCGACGACGATCTGTTTTCTTACGATACTGAGTATGTTTTTTCACTGCACGACGAATACGCGCTTGTGTATTTTTCTCTTTATTACCATCAACACGTACTTTACTTTCTGTCTCTTTTGGCATCTCCACTAACTTACGAAAGTAGTTTACCTCTTTTAGATTAAGTTCACTCCAACCACCTTGTGGTAATTGTTTGTCCAAATGCAGGTGACCATAACGTACACGCATTAAACGGCTCACTTGTACACCTTGGCTCTCCCATAAACGCCTAACTTCACGGGTACGACCTTCAGTTAATACCACGTGATACCAACGGTTAATGCCTTCACCGCCCGCCTCTTTGCCGGATTCTTTAATGGATAAAAATTTAGCTTCACCATCATCCAGTTTCACCCCCATGCGTAAACGGTTAAGCATGGCGTCATCAACTTCACCAAAGATACGCACGGCATATTCACGTTCAACTTCACGGCTTGGGTGCATCATGCGGTTGGCAAATTCACCATCGGTGGTAAACAATAGCAGACCCGAAGTATTGATATCTAAACGACCAATCGAAATCCAACGACTATCGTTTAAACGTGGCAGACGTTCAAATACAGTTTTGCGCCCCGCTTCATCACTACGTGTACAGACTTCACCTTCAGGTTTGTTGTAGGCTAAGATACGACAAATAGTCGCTTCTTCGGTGATATATTTAACCGTATGACCATCCATACGGATAATTTGGGTAGGGGTAACACGCTCCCCTAATCCAACCACTTTACCATCAACACTGACACGCCCTTCTGCAATCACGGTTTCCATCTTGCGACGCGATCCTTTGCCTGATCGTGCTAATACTTTTTGTAATTTTTCACTCATAATTATTCCTTTGGGTAATTCTCATTATGCCAATAAGCCACTAGCTGTCAGCTATTAGCCGACAGCTAGTGGCTCAATACTTATTGAAACGGGGTTAAATCACCCGCTCCCTCTCTGATAATAACAATATCATCATCAGAGAAATCGATAACAGTGGTGGGTGCTTCACCTAAATAACCACCATTTAATATTAGATCAACTTGGTTTTCTAGTTGGTCTCTAATTTCTTCTGGATCAAACTCGGTACTTTCATTGCCCGGCAAAATAAGACTGGTGGTCATTAATGGCTCGCCGAGCTCCTCGAGTAATGCCAGTGCAATGGCATTATCAGGAATACGTATGCCGATAGTACGTTTAGTGGGATTCATTAAACGCTTTGGTAACTCTTTAGTTGATTTGAAGATAAATGTATAAGCCCCGGGGGTATTATTCTTTAAGACGCGATAGGCTTGATTATCAACACGTGCAAAATGGGAAATTTCCGATAAATCACGACAAACCAAAGTAAAGTTATGCTTTTTTTCTAAACAACGAATTTGACAAATACGCTCCAAACCACGCTTATTTTCCATTAAACAACCCAGTGCATAACCTGAATCGGTTGGATAAATGATCACCCCCCCTTTTTTTATAATCTCCACGGCTTGTTTAAGCAATCGTGCTTGTGGATTATCAGGGTGTACATAAAAAAACTGACTCATAACTTCTCTTCTTTATTTTGTAATGTTTCAAAAATAGTCCAATCGTGCCACACAGGAGTAGCGATATCAGGGAGATGTAGTGCCTTGCCTAAATCACGCCAACGCCCTACAAAATGAAAATCACTGCCTTGCGAGGCCAATAAATCATACTCTTTGCTCCACATTGCCAGCTGCAAACGCACCTGAGGAGATTGTTGTCCCATGGCGACTTCCATTGCATCTCCCCCCGCGTCTTTAAATTCAGTAAACAAACGGCGCATCCACTTATTGGATAACTTATAGTGATTCGGATGCGCTAAAATAGCTTGCCCACCCGCTTGCTGAATGACTTTTATCGCGGGCGCTATATCGACCCAGTGATGGGGCACATAACCGGTATTTCCACGACTTAAATACTTATCAAATACTTTTTGAAAGCTGGGTGCAATCCCCCTTTCAACCATGTAGCGAGCAAAATGTGCACGCGTAATAGCGCCCTCACCTGCGAGGCTTTTAGCCCCTTCATAAATACCTTCAATACTTGCTTTTTCGAGGCGCTTACCCATCTCAATAGCGCGCGTCTCGCGTTTTTCTTTTTGTAACGCTATTAAGGATAATAAATGTGTATTAGTGGGGTCAATATTAACACCGACCACATGGATTTCATGATTCAACCAATTGGTGGTAATTTCGATACCATTAATTAAAGTAAGTTTAAAATCATTTTCAGTAATGATTTTTTGCGCTTCTTGTAACCCATCAATGCTATCGTGATCAGTTATTGCTAATATATTGACTTGACGATTTTCTGCGCGGACCACTAATTCACTGGGTGTTAATTGACCATCTGAGGCGGTTGTATGTGAGTGAAGATCAATTAACATAATTTATTTACCTGAAAAAGCCATCTAGCTTAAAGAATCATCTTGACATTAACGGCTTAATCGCAAAAAATGGTAGCCATAATTTATGGGATGCATGATATATGATTTTTAATACAATTACTCTTACTGATTCTTGGTGGCACTCATTCTCTTAAGCGAGCAATGAGGTTTTTGTATAGTTTTTGTAAAAAGATTCCCAAAACCCAAAAAAGCTCGCAGATTGCGGGCTTTTTTGGGTTTTGAGATTAAGAAAAAATAGATTGGAAAATAAATGAAAAAACAAAATACACTCCTTACTCAGTATTGGCGATGGCAAAAGTAATAAAACAACACAATAAAAAACTGACCACGTAAATATTAAGGATTTAAAAAATGAACACACACCCCATTGGCGTGTTAAAAACACTGCTAACAGACTGCCCTTATATCCAAGACTCACTCGGACTCTTTGAGAAAATGAGTGAAAATAGTGCCAATCACCTATTATTTGATTCTGCTGAAATTGACTCTAAAGCGCACCTCAAAAGTTTAATGCTGGTTGATGCCTGTTTAAAAATAACCTGTCAGGGCTTGCAGGTTACTCTTGAAGCATTAACCGATAATGGTAAAGATTTAATTACTTTTATCGCCCCTAAATTTTCAACGACTTTTATTACGCAACAATCACCCAGTAAATTAACGCTAGAGTTTCCTGAATCAGACCGCAGTGGTGATGAAGATAAGCGCTTAAAGTCATCCTCTCCCGTTGATGCCATTCGATTTATTGTGGATAAAATAAAAAAAGAGACTCGCCACCCACATGCGCTATTTTTAGGTGGCATCTTTGCTTATGACTTTATCGCCAGCTTTGAAGATATTGGAGAGGTGCCTGAAAGTGATAACATTTGCCCTGATTATCTCTTTTATGTTGCCGAGACCCTAATGATTCATGATCATCAAACACACAAAAGTGAGATTATTGGATCAGTATTTGGTGGGTTATACAGTGAAGAGAACCAGTCACGTATCGCCACACGCCTCGCCAACATTAAAGACATTTGCACGCACTTTATGCCAACAAACAATCCCATAATACCGTTACAGGGAAAAATTAATGTTGATGTGAATGATGACGAGTATTGCGCTATCGTTGAACAATTAAAAGGTAACATTGTTAAAGGTGATATTTTCCAAGTCGTGCCTTCACGTAGTTTCTCCTTACATTGTCCAAACCCATTAGGCGCTTATGCAAAACTAAAAGAAACCAATCCTAGCCCTTATATGTTTTATCTCAAAGACAGTGATTTTATCCTTTTTGGCGCGTCACCTGAAAGTGCGTTGAAGTACACCAAAATTAGCAATGAAGTTGAGATTTATCCCATTGCGGGAACACGTTCACGTGGTTTTAATCAAAACGGAAGTATCAATAAAGATTTAGACAGTCGCCTTGAGCTAGCATTACGTTTAGACAAAAAAGAAACCTCTGAGCATTTGATGCTGGTTGATTTAGCACGTAACGATGTCGCGCGCATTAGTGAGCCTGGTACTCGCCATGTGGCCGACTTATTACAAGTTGACCGTTATAGCCATGTGATGCACTTGGTTTCGCGCGTGGTGGGTCAACTGCGTAATGATTTAGATGCCTTGCATGCATATCAAGCGTGTATGAACATGGGCACCTTAGTTGGCGCCCCAAAAATACGCGCCTCACAACTGGTGCGTGATGTCGAGAAAAAACGGCGTGGTAGTTATGGTGGCGCCGTGGGTTATATTAATGGCGAAGGTGATATGGATACCTGTATTGTTATCCGCAGTGCCTTTGTTAAAGATGACATTGCCCACGTGCAAGCGGGTGCAGGGGTTGTTTTTGATTCCGTGCCACAACTTGAAGCCAATGAAACACGTCAAAAAGCAGCCGCGGTTTTAAATGCAATTGCGCTGGCCCATGGCACCACACTGGTGAACCTACAAACAACCTCAATAAATCAAGGAGAATAAGATGACTCACTTAAAAAAGACCACGCTATTTTTCTTGGATAACTTTGATTCATTTACCTACAACTTAGTGGATCAGTTCAAATCGCTTGGTTACCCAGTTAAAATTTACCGTAATAGCCAAAGTGCGAAGCAAGTTAAAGAACATATCGACGCCTGTGAAAACGATGTCGTGCTAGTATTATCGCCCGGCCCCGGCACACCAAGTGTCGCCGGTTGTTTAATTGAACTTATCGGCCTTTGCCGTGGTCAAATCCCAATGCTGGGCATCTGTTTAGGTCACCAAGCATTGGTAGAACAATATGGTGGCACCGTCGGTGGGGCAGATGAAATTATGCACGGTAAATCATCACTTATTAACCATTGTGGCGATCGGATGTTTAGCGGTTTAAGCCAACCCCTTTCGGTCGCGCGTTATCACTCATTAGTCGCCACCACCGTGCCTGAGTCCCTTGAAGTTGTTGCTGACTTTAATGGCATGTGTATGGCCGTCTATAACCAACAAGATCGCGTGCTTGGTTTTCAATTTCATCCCGAGTCAATACTCACCTGCGAAGGTGCCCGTTTGCTGGAAAACAGTTTAAATTTCATCACTAATATGGACGTAAAATAAATGGAGATTCTAGAACAGCTATACCAAGGAAAGTCTTTAAGCCAAGCGCAAAGTCGGTCCTTTTTTGAACGCGTTGTGACAGGCGATGTGGATCCCATTATTTTATCCTCTGTGATCACCGCACTTAAAATAAAAGGTGAGAGTATTGACGAAATAACGGGGGCGGCGAACGCGCTGTTAGCACAAGCCAAAAAATTCCCACGTCCAGATTATCCCTTCACCGATATCGTTGGTACTGGTGGTGATGGGCTTGGCACGATTAACATCTCCACCGCAAGCGCAATTGTCGCGGCCAGTTGTGGTTTAAAAGTCTGTAAACATGGCAGTCGTAGCGTGTCGAGTAAATCAGGTTCATCGGATTTATTAGCCGCCTTTGGCATCAATTTAGAAATGAGCCCAGAGGTTGCACGTCATTGTTTAGATGAGCTTAATATTTGCTTTATCTTTGCCCCTGCTTATCACGCGGGCATGCGCTTTGCAGCGCCCGTACGGGCGGCCCTTAAAACACGTTCTATTTTTAATGTCTTAGGACCACTTATCAACCCTGCTCGGCCCGACTTTGAGTTAATGGGCGTATATGCACCCGAGTTACTCAAACCGATGGCAGAAGTGCATAAGAAACTGGGCATGAAACGTGTGATGGTCGTCTTTGGCAGTGGTCTTGATGAAATTGCCTTACATGGTGAAACACAGGTGGCAGAGCTTATCAACGGTGAAATCAAAGAATACACATTAACACCTGCTGATTTTGGGGTAAAAAGTTACCCTGTCGAATCTATTTTTGGTGGCACACCCAAAGAGAATAAAACCATTATCGAAAAAATATTACAAGGCACTGGCACCGAAGCACAGCAAGCAGCAGTCGCCGTGAATACGGCAGCATTGTTAGTTTTAAATGGTTTGGCGAGTGATTTCAAAAGCGCTACAGGTATTGCATTAGAGGCAATGAATAGCGGTAAACCATTACAATTAGTGAAAAAATTAGCGGAGATGAGCCAATGCTGAACGATACCAGTTTACAAGATACCATTTTAGGAAAAATCGTTGATGACAAACTTGAGTGGGTAAAGAAACGTAAACAAGCACAACCCTTAATCACTTTCAAAGACCAACTGGTTGACAGCGATCGTCATTTTTATGAAGCGCTAGACCAAGATAACAGTGTGTTTATTTTAGAGTGTAAAAAAGCATCACCATCAAAAGGCCTGATTCGTGCAGAGTTTGATGTAGACTTAATTGCCAATGTCTATAAAAACCATGCCAGTGCAATTTCAGTCTTATCCGATGAAAAATACTTTCAAGGCAGTTTTGATTACATTACTCAAGTACGTGATATCGTCACACAACCGATTATCTGCAAAGATTTTATTATCGATACGTACCAAATATACCTTGCGCGTCATTATAAAGCCGATGCCATTTTATTAATGCTTTCAGTACTCGATGATGATGCTTATCAGGCGTATCGCGACACGGCACATAGCCTCAATATGGGTGTGTTAACTGAAATCAGTAATGACCAAGAACGCATACGCGCGATTGCCCTTGGCGCAAAAGTCATTGGTATTAATAACCGTAATTTACGCGATATGAGTATCGACTTAAACCGTACTAAAGTGCTGGCAGCGAAGATTCCTGCGGATCGTATTGTGATCAGTGAATCAGGTATCTACACACACAGCCAAGTGGTTGAGTTAAGCTCGTATGCGAATGGTTTCTTAGTGGGTAGCTCAATTATGAGCCAAGATAATATCGAGCAGGCCTGTCGTCAGCTTATTTTAGGTGAGAATAAAGTCTGTGGTTTAACCCACGCAAATCAAGCATTAAATGTTTATAATGCGGGCGCTCTTTATGGTGGCCTTATTTTTGTTGATGCCTCACCACGTTTTGTCGATACCGAGCAAGCACGTGCGATCATGCGTGGAGCGCCACTTAATTATGTGGGTGTTTTTCAAAATGAAGACCCTGAACTTATCGCTTACACCGTCAAACAGCTTGCTCTTGCCGTGGTGCAATTGCATGGAAATGAAACACCCAAAGACGTTAAAATACTGCGCGCCTTGTTGCCTAAAAACTGTCAAATATGGAAGGCTCACTGTGTGCATGACACATTGCCGGATTTTGAAAAATATAACGTTGAAAAACATCTGCTTGATACATGTATTGGCAAGCAAGCAGGTGGCACTGGCAAAACTTTTGATTGGTCTTTATTAGCCGCCAGTAAAGTAGATAAACAAACAATTTTATTGGCGGGTGGTTTAACACCAGAGAATGCCCGTGAAGCCGCTCTTATCGGCGTTGCAGGTCTTGATTTTAATTCTGGCCTAGAGAGTTCACCGGGTCAAAAAGATCTGGATAAAATAAACCGCGCATTTTCAGAAATAAAAAAATATATGTTACGCGACTAGCGCAAAGGGTGTGTCAATGCCCGATAACAATTAAAAGGTTATATAATGGAAAAATTAAATCCCTATTTTGGACAATTTGGCGGTATGTTTGTACCACAAATTTTAGTACCGGCATTAAAACAATTAGAAGCAGAATTTATCAAAGCACAACATTGCCCAGAGTTTCTCGCCGAGTTTTCTGAACTATTAACAGAATATGCAGGACGCCCGACGCCTTTAACACTGTGCCGCAATTTAACCAAAGGTAAAAAAACCAAACTTTACCTAAAACGTGAGGACTTACTACACGGTGGCGCGCATAAAACAAACCAAGTGTTAGGACAAGTCCTGCTTGCTAAACGCATGGGTAAACATAAGATTATTGCTGAAACAGGCGCCGGTCAACATGGTGTTGCCACGGCAATTGCTTGTGCACTACTTGGTCTTGAATGTAAAGTTTATATGGGCGCGGTGGACATGCAACGCCAAGAGCCTAACGTTTTCCGTATGCGCTTAATGGGCGCAGAAGTGATCAGTGTACATTCTGGTTCATCAACTCTAAAAGATGCTTGTAATGAAGCATTGCGTGACTGGGCGGGGAGTTATGATGATACCCATTATCTTTTAGGTACCGCCGCTGGCCCCCACCCTTTCCCGATTATTGTACGTGAATTCCAAAAAATGATTGGCGAAGAAGCCAAACAGCAATGCCTTAAAAAAGAAGGTGTTTTACCCGACAAAGTGATCGCTTGTGTGGGTGGTGGTTCAAATGCAATTGGTATTTTTAACGATTTTATTGGTGATGAATCCGTTCAACTCATCGGTGTTGAGCCTGGGGGAAAAGGGATAGAAACAGGTCAACATGGCTGTCCTATCGCGCAAGGTTCAAAGGGAATATTCTTTGGTATGCATTCATTAATGATGCAAGACGAACATGGACAAATACAAGAGTCCTACTCTATTTCAGCAGGCTTAGATTTTCCCTCAGTAGGCCCACAGCATGCCTACTTAGCAGAAACAGGTCGTGCCCAATATGTTAATGCCACCGACGATGAAGCACTGGCTGCATTTAAAGCATTAGCGCAACAAGAGGGTATTATCCCCGCATTAGAATCATCCCATGCCCTTGCTCACGCACTTAAAATCATCGAACACGATGATAAAGAGCAAATCATTATTGTTAACTTATCAGGCCGTGGTGATAAAGATATCTTCACCGTAGCAGAGATTTTTGAAAAAAGAGGAATCATGTAATGACGACACGTTACCAAACCTTATTTGATCACCTACGCACTGAAAATCAGGGTGCATTTGTTCCTTTTGTTGCCATTGGGGATCCCAATGCACAGCTCTCATTACAAATTATTGATACCTTAGTCAAAGCCGGTGCAGATGCGCTTGAACTGGGTATTCCATTTTCAGATCCGGTTGCCGATGGGGTCGTTATTCAAGATGCATCGACACGTGCATTAGCATCTGGCGCAACACCCGATGGCTGTTTAGCAATCATTAAAGAAGTTCGAAAATTACACCCGACTGTGCCCATTGGTTTGCTGTTATATGTCAATATTGTTTACCGTAATGGTATCGAAAGCTTTTATGAGCGCTGTCTGGCGGCAGGTGTTGACTCTATTTTAATCGCAGACGTTCCCTTAGAAGAAAGCGCACCTTACCGCGCGGCCGCGAAGAAATTTGGTCTGCAACAAATATTTATTGCTCCCCCTAATGGCGATCAAGATACATTGCAAAAAGTGGCGGAATACGGTCAAGGTTATACCTACTTACTAAGTCGTGCAGGCGTTACGGGCTCAGATGCAAAGGCAGGCATGCCTGTCGAGCACATGTTAGCCACACTGAATAAACATAATGCACCACCTTCATTACTTGGTTTTGGTATATCAGAGCCCGCGCAGGTGACACAGGCAATAAAAGCAGGCGCAGCCGGTGCCATATCAGGCTCGGCAGTGGTTAAAGTGATTGAAAAAAATCTGGATAACCCAGAGCTGTTATTACAAGAGATGCATACTTTCATCGCTAAAATGAAAGCGGCAACTCACTTGTAAATTAAACGAGATGACGTTTATTGATAAACTTATTTACACCAAAGCTTATCAATGAACGCATGACTTAACCCATTTTCCCTTTTCTTAATAAACACAGATCTGCCTGCCTTGTTCGCTGTTGTTTTGCGTTTTCAATCTAGCCCAGCAATCGTTTAATGTTAATTGACGCTACCATTCTGGGTATATATGCTATTAAAAAGGTGATATTTTATATTG
This sequence comes from Psychromonas sp., assembly GCA_037132845.1. Classification (GTDB taxonomy): domain Bacteria; phylum Pseudomonadota; class Gammaproteobacteria; order Enterobacterales; family Psychromonadaceae; genus Psychromonas. The sequence continues at coordinate 1,294 of JBAHZV010000161.1, read as the reverse complement.
CGCTATGTTGCTTTTTTTAGATAAAACAACGCAAGTTAATTTTATTTTTTCTGGAGTCATTATGTTACGTTTAATTGTTACCGCTTTATTATCCCTGTCCCTCTTTGCCTGTGCAGTTCATCCCACAACAGACTATATTGCGAACAAAGATTTCTCTCAATATACTCACTTTGCATTTCCTCCCTCTCTTGAAGGAATGCCAAATAGCATAGACAGTACACGAATTAAAAACGCTGTTACTATGCAGTTAGAGCAAAAAGGGCTGATTAAAACGACTATTGAAAAGGCGAATTTGCAAATATTTTTTCGTGTAAAAAGTGAAACTGAATTAAAGCCCACAGCTATTTCGAGTAGCTTTGCATATTCACGCCATCGAGGTACCCTACGGATGAACATACCGGAAAACTATTATAAATATCAATATGGAAAAATCGTACTTGAGTTTGTAGATCCTGGCACTCAATCTATCGTATGGCAGTCAATTTCTCAGCGGGAATTACAAGAGACAATCACAACAGATAAACGTAATCAATTTATTAACAGTGAGATCACACTAATGCTTAATACTTACCCACCAGCGGTGAAATAAATAACTTACCGAGTAATGATATAAGGCTTGTTGAGCGAATGAAATATGTTCTTTTTGATTTGAATAAAACTTTAACACACAGAGATGAGTCTATTGCTAAGTAATGGTAAAAGCCAAGGGCAACGAAAAAAAATTAATGCGTTAGAAAAACTGGGAGGAAAACCACCTGAAGCAATTTATGTGGGAGATAATCCAATCAATGATTACATTGGGTCAAAAAAGAGAGGCATGACCCCCATCTGGTTTAGTGGTTTTATTGAATGACCAAGCGAATTAGAGCCTGCAGTGCATGATTAAGCGAGTGTTTATGCGCTCAACAATTTCTAATGCTAGGTATTTCTAATGTTAGGTCTTTAAAATGTTAGGTCTTTAAAATGGAATTAATTGTCGGGACAGAATCAGCATGGTCGTTAAGAGTCTGGTGCATGCTTCGGCCTGAACCGATCACCCGTTTCGGTATTATCCGATCATGGATTTCGGGATTAACCGATCACTCCTTTCGCTTTGAACCGATCGTTTTGGAACTATTTCCGGAATAGGTGATCGGTTCTCCGAAAGACCTCTCTTTTTCGTTTTTCATCAATAAGTTACTCTCTATAAATCACAATAAATGGTTTTGGGGAATAACATGCGAAAAAAGAGAACACCAATGAGCAAAATAAATGATGTATTACGTTTAAAATTTGAAGCGAAGCTGTCTCATCG
>JBAHZV010000135.1:0-6852 GCA_037132845.1 Psychromonas sp. | reverse complement strand
AAAGAAAAACAATATTGGAGTGAAAATATAAAATTACTCTGTGTTTTATTAACTATTTGGGCAATCGTTTCATTTGGATGTGGCATTTTATTTGTTGATATTTTAAATCAAATTCACTTTATGGGTTTTAAACTAGGATTTTGGTTCGCCCAACAAGGTGCAATATATGTGTTTCTTTTACTCATTTTTGTTTATGTAAAAAAAGCAAATGCTCTCGATAAAAAATACGGCGTTGACGAAAAATAAGGAGAAATAAAATGGATGTTCAAATGTTAACTTATTTGATTGTAGGCTTTACTTTTGCTCTATATATCGGCATAGCAATCAAATCTCGAGCGGGAACGACAAAAGAGTTTTACGTCGCAGGAGGGGGTGTACACCCTATTCTCAATGGTATGGCAACCGGTGCGGACTGGATGTCTGCTGCATCATTTATCTCATTAGCAGGTATCGTCTCCTTCGTTGGTTACGATGGTAGTGTGTACTTAATGGGCTGGACAGGGGGCTATGTATTGCTTGCATTATTAATGGCACCTTATCTCCGTAAGTTTGGTAAGTTTACTGTACCAGACTTTATTGGTGATCGTTACTACTCACAGACGGCACGTACTGTGGCGGTTATTTGTGCGATTTTCATCAGTTTTACTTATATTGCAGGTCAGATGCGTGGTGTCGGGGTAGTCTTCTCTCGTTTCCTAGAAGTTGAAGTGGATACAGGTGTTTACATTGGCATGTGTGTGGTCTTTTTCTACGCCGTGTTAGGTGGCATGAAAGGCATTACTTATACGCAAGTTGCACAATACTGTGTCATGATTTTTGCATTCATGGTGCCAGCCATTTTCCTTTCAGTGATGATGACCGGTCACATTTTTCCACAACTCGGATTTGGTGCAGAGTTGCTTGATGCAAGTGGTAATAGTTCCGGCGTTTACCTCTTAGATAAACTTGATGGTCTTTCTACAGAGCTTGGTTTTGCACAATATACCAATGGCTCTAAAAGCATGATTGATGTGTTCTTTATTACTGGCGCATTAATGTTTGGTACCGCAGGTCTACCACATGTTATTGTGCGATTTTTCACTGTTCCTCGTGTCAAAGATGCACGTAGCTCTGCAGGGTGGGCTTTATTATTTATTGCGATTATGTACACCACCATTCCAGCATTAGCGGCATTCTCTCGTGTTAACATGATTGAATCCATTAACGGTACAGATGGTAAAGGTATTGCCCATGAACAAGCGCCAAGCTGGGTCAAGAGTTGGGAAAAAACAGGTTTAATCACTTGGGATGACAAAAATAACGATGGCAAAATGCAATACTCTAACGGCGCTGAAAATGAGATGAAAATCGATCGTGATATCATCGTATTAGCAACACCTGAAATGGCATTTTTACCCGCTTGGGTTATCGCATTAATCGCAGCCGGTGGTTTAGCGGCAGCATTATCAACATCGGCAGGTTTGTTACTGGTGATATCAACCTCTGTCTCACATGATTTATTGAAAAAGAACTTAATGCCCGATATCTCCGATAAAAAGGAGTTAATGTTTGCGCGTTTAGCCGCGGCGGCTGGGATTGTCATGGCCGGTTACTTTGGTGTCAATCCACCCGGATTTGTGGCGGCCGTTGTCGCCATCGCCTTTGGTTTAGCGGCTTCTTCTCTCTTCCCTGCGATTACCATGGGTATATTTTCTAAGAAAATGAATAAAGAAGGTGCCATTGCAGGTATGTTGGCGGGTTTATCCTTTACTACGGCTTATATCGTTTACTTCAAGTTTGTTAATCCAAGTGCCAATATTGCTGATAATTGGTTATTTGGAATCTCACCAGAAGGCATTGGTATGCTCGGTATGATAGTTAACTTTATCGTCGCAATTGTGGTTTGTAAAATGACAGTTGCAACACCGCAAGCAGTTGTGGAGATGGTTGAGTCTATCCGTTTCCCCAAAGGGGCCAGTGAAGCACAAGATCATTAAAGAGAGAAATTCCGAACTTTAAATGATCTATTGGGCGTTATAATAATGAGTGAACTAACAAACATTCATTTTAACCCGCGTAAATGATTAGATAACGATCGGATATACTATTACTATGAAAGTCTAGCGAGTACTAACGTTCTCATTGAGTGAGCGTTAGTGCTTTTACTTTATCAACAAGAGGTTACTCTGCAATGGATAGTACAGAACTACAACCCATTAGTAACTTCATCAAAAGCCTTCCTCCCTTTGATCAATTAAATACACAGTTGATTGAACAATGTTGCCAAGCACTCTGTATTGTTTATTACAGCAAAAATGAACGCTTTGTTGATGTGGATAACAATGAACCACAGTTGTATATCGTTCGTAGTGGCGCGTTTGAAGTAACCACTGACAAAGGAGCGCTCATTGATCGTATTAGTGATGGTCAATACTTTGGATTTAGTGGCATGCTCTCGGGTGAAAAAGTAGTGAATAAAGTACGTATTTTAGAGGATGGTTTAATTTATCAACTGCCTTTAAGGCACTTTAATCAACTACGAGCAGACAGCCAAATATTCGATCATTTCTTCAACCGAGCATTTGCTAAACGGCTACGCCACCAAGGTGAGCTTAAAAGCAACAACATCACAACTCAACGCATAAACTCACTTATTTCTGAAAAGATGATTAGTTTGAATAGTGATGCCACTATCCAAGAAGCAGCAATATTAATGTCTGAAAAACGTGTTTCATCTTTGATTATTAGCGATAACAAACAACTTGTAGGGATATTAACCGATCGTGATTTACGTAACCGAGTACTGGCTAAAGGGCTAACGGGTGAAACATTCATTAAAGATATCATGACAGAGCAACCTATCACGATTCCTAAAAATGCACTTGTCTTTGAAGCAATGTTATTAATGAGTGAAAAAAATATTCATCACCTGCCCATTATTGATAACAATGAACCTGTTTCAATGCTTAGCATCACTGACATCATACGCAACCAAAGCTCGCAACCACTGCTATTAATAGGGCAAATAGAGCGACAAAATAGCATTGAACATTTAGTCTCGGTTAGTGCACAGCTACCTTCTTTATTGCAAAACCTCATCAACAGTGGAGCCAGAGCACAAGAAATAGGCAGAATTTTAACCTTAGTAACCGATGCATTAACACGGCGTTTGATTTTTATTGCACAGCAACAACTCGGTCAAGCGCCGATGCAATTTTGCTGGTTAGCCTTTGGTTCTCAAGCACGCCAAGATCAAGCAGCAGGGGCAGATCAAGACAACGCGTTATTACTTGAAAAAGAAACAGACAAAGACAGTAAGATTTATTTTCAACAGCTTGCAGAGACAGTCTGCAACGGTTTAGAGCAGTGTGGCTTCCCTTATTGTCCGGGCAATATTATGGCTCAAAACCCACAATGGCAGTGCTCACTCAAGCATTGGCAAAAAAAATTTAGTGATTGGATAAATATCCCACAACCTATTGCCCTGCTCAATGCCACGATCTTTTTTGATATGCGCCCTATTTACGGGCAGGTTGAACTCTTTGATGCGTTACAAAATAGTATTTTAAAACAGACCAAAAACAACGATATTTTTCTAGCAGCCTTAGCAAAGAATGCAACCCAACAGGTTACGCCATTAGGCTTTTTTAAAAACTTTGTGGTTGAACGGGATGGCAGTGAGGTAAAAGGCATCGACTTGAAACATAAAGGCCTCGCATTAATTAATGATATCGCACGTGTCTATGCTTTAGCCTACGGCATAAAAGAAGTGAACAGTAGTCAACGTTTAAACGCCCTCATTAGTACTCCGGGTATCAATGCACAAGATATTGATAATCTTATTGATGCAGCTGAATTTATTGCGCATAAACGCCTAATAAATCAAGGTATGCAATATGAACAAGGCATCCCTTTATCAAACTACTTATTACCTGATAATTTAACCTCTCTTGCAAGGCATCACCTCAAAGATGCTTTTAAAGTCGTCCATGATAGTCAAACAGGTATTAAACTTAAATTTTTGAGGCAGTTTTAATGCTCGCTCACTATCTCATTAAAATGGACCTCCATTATCAAGCACGAAAAGCCAAATATAACGCCATAAGGGCTTATCAACACTCCTTGCTGCCGCTATTGAACCTTAGTATTAATGATGCCCCACTGTTGGCTTTAGATTTAGAGATGACCGGCCTAAACCCCAAACAAGATCAAATCATCAGTATTGGTATTATTCCTATCATTAATGGCCAAATAAAACTCAGTAAAGGACAGCATAAGCTCATAAAAATAGCAGGCAGTGTTGGACAAAGTGCCACCATACATGGCCTTGTAGATGCAGATTTAAAACAAGCTGTTTCTTTAGAGCAAGCATTACCATGGTTATTACAAGCGTTGGAAGGTCATGTATTAATTGCACATCATGCTCAATTAGACATTAGTTTTATACAACAGGCCTTAGCGCAACAAACGAATAATATGAGCGCCAAAAGATTGCATTTATATAGCATCGATACACTGCGTATTGAACATCGACGTTTATTACGTAAACAACCGATGATCAAAGAGGGAGAGCTTAGGCTCAATAATTGTCGCAGTCGTTATAACCTGCCAAGTTATGATGCACATAACGCACTAGTCGACGCGTTATCCTGCGCAGAACTTTTATTAGCACAAGTGAGTCAAATGGGAGGAGCAAAAAAAATAAAAGTATCGGATCTGATCCGTTGAACTTTTTACGCTTTATTTAAAAAGAGTGCGCCACTGATAGAGTCTCAGTTCACGATTAAATAAAGCATCTTGATTGGTAACGGGTATATAACGCACAGCGGATAATTTTAACGAGACAAAGACAAGATTTACTTGCGAAAATGCCTTAGAACGTTCAAGGTTATAACTTAACGTGTTAAACCACCAAAGGCATCTATTTTGCTAATAATAGAGATAAAGAGATAAAACATTGAGAGGTTATTATGATACTGCACCAGTTTCAAAATTTGCGCACGGCTCAAGCTTTCTCGGACTATTTAACGCAGTTAAAAATAGAAAATAAAATTCAACATGATAGCTTTCAGTATCAGTTAGTGATCAAGGATGCCAATCAACAACAAAAGGCACAATCGGAGTTAGCTCTTTTTTTAAAAAACCCCAATCAAGACAAATATTTATCAGCCAGTTGGGCGTTTGGTAATACAAGCACGCCAGGTACACAGTGGGCTTATGAAAAATCACACTTAATGAGTAATTTTACACGCCATGGTGGCTGGCTGACCCACAGCGTTTTTGGCTTTTGTTTACTGATTTATGCTTTAAGCATTGTAGGTCTATTTCAACCAGTGTTATCGGCTCTCTCTTTTTTTACTCAACAGCCCTTTGATTTTTCACAAAGCTGGCGATTTATCACCCCCGCTTTTTTGCATTTTAGTGCCTTACATATCGTTTTTAACCTACTATGGTGGTGGCAACTTGCAGGCATCATTGAGAAGCAACAAGGAAAACAGCGTTTATTATTACTGTTTCTCTTTACTGCGGTGATCTCTAACCTTGCCCAATACTTTTTAGTCGGCCCCTATTTTGGAGGGCTAAGTGGTGTCGTGTATGGTTTAGTGGGATATTGTTGGTTATTTGGACAATTAAATAAAGGCAGTGCGGTTAAATTAGAAAATGCCTATTTTGTTTTTTTACTGGCGTGGTTAATATTAGGTTTTGTGGGTTTATTACCTGTAAATGTCGCCAATTACGCACATTTACTTGGCTTGTTGGCGGGATTGTTGATTGCACTAGTCGTCACCAAATTAAACATAAAACATTAACAGCAATACTCAGCCTGAAAATCAAAAAATAACAAGACCGAATATTGAGATGAGTTTACTGGTAAAGGTATTTAGTAAAAAATAGGTCTGTTACTGGTTTTTTACCTGTTTCGTCATAAAGCACAGCATTCACTTCATCCAAACAGCGCAGACGAATGCCTTCACGTTTAGAGATAGATTTGACTGACTCCTCCGTTTGCTCGCCCAGAATCGTCATGATTTTATCCCTAATGAGAGGCTCATTCTTCTCAAGTAGCGCTATATTTATTTTTGAATTGGTCATTAACTCCACGGTTAGCCTCATGAAACCAATTCGACTACCCGGTTTTACATAATTACTGATAATATCGGGTTCAATCGCAAAATAGTGATAATCATCTTGAACCACTGCTGAAGACTCTTCTTCTGCAATTAAAAATGGTGAAACAAACGACAAACAAAGTACACACAAAAGTGTTCTTTTCCACATAGTTTTTTCCTTTAACTAATTTTTTGAAAAGATGAATGGTATAATAACAAATAATATATTTTTTTTCCTGCTTTCCTAAGGTCACTCATGCACAAAAACATCCTTCCTTTAGGTGCGCTAACAAGTTGGGTCTCTGAAACTAAACCTCAGCATTGTGCTAAAAACATTGCAGATTGGCTTTATGATCATAACTCTCTCACTAAAAAATTAGAATTACAATGCAATAATTTTTCGGTAAAAATCAAACAACAGATTAATATTAAACCTAATAAGCTACTTTCAAACTATTTCTATTATGCAGATAAAATATTAGTACGGGAAGTTTTTTTACATTGTAATGACAAACCCGTTATATTTGCACAAACAGAAATCCCATTTTCAACACTCACCGAGCGACAAACAGCACTCGCCAATATTGGTGAACAAGCACTCGGTAAAATATTATTTCAAGATCCGACCATGTTGCGTGGACAAATTGAAGTCACAGAGTTTAAGAAAGGATCACTTTTCCATCAACTCGCGGCGGATATTCAGCAACCCATTGACTATTCTTTGTGGGCCAGACGTTCGCTTTTTTATGTCAATAACAAGCCA
>JBAHZV010000030.1:0-35524 GCA_037132845.1 Psychromonas sp. | reverse complement strand
TCCCTTTAACAGCTTCTCCTGGTGTTATTTCTTGCTTTTCATCTTGAGGTAAATATTTATCTAATAGCGGCACAATTTGTAAGTCATCAATAATGCCAGCAACAATACCATGGTGATCTAATCGTTTAATTTTAAAGCTCATATTTACCTCATTTATTAAGGCTTATATTTTACTAAATTAACGATCGTTTAGTTGCTTATATTTTAAATAAAATTATCGGAATTTGATCTAATCAATGTGTGTTGAAATTAACACACAAAAGGAATGTTAACACTCAGTGTAGGGATGCATTTGGTGTTTATCAAGGTAGATTATTGAACGAAGAGTCGCTTATTCTGAGTTAATTTAATGTTGATTACTCTCACCATACCCCTTTGTGTATGGTGGTAGCCTCTTCTTCCAAGCAAGGACCAATCACTTCGACCTTACGTTGCCCTGCATTAAATACCGTTCGGCAGGGTAGGTCCAAAGTCGGATTTTCAGGATGATTGCCGGTGAGTTCTTTTAATCGTGCTTCACTCAACCCATAAACAATACGGCCTAAGCCAGCCCAATAGGCAGAGGCCGCACACATCGCACATGGTTCTGCGGAGACATACATTGTACAGTGAGCTAAAAAATCAGGACGGTAGGTCTTGCTTGCATTTGTCATCAACTTACGCTCTGCATGACCTGTCATGTCCAAATCTGGCAAATAACCGTTGACTTGTGTCATCAATACATTAGCAGTCGCATCGACTAATAGTGCCGCAAAAGGATGGATTCCTTGCTTCTTTGCATCCTCTGCTAGAGTAAAACTTTGACGAAGGAAACGCTCATCCTTTTTATTTAACATACGGTATTATTCCTCGGGCTATTTTTTAGTCAACATTACTTTTTATTAGGTAAACTCCAAGGAAACCACCACATTTGTATCCACTGTATTGACTTAAATAATAGTAAACTAACTGCAGACAGTAAAATTAAACCAGCAAAAGCTTGTGTGATTTTGAAAAAAGAGGTGGAGAACTGAATAAAGTAACCAAGCCCTTCTTCGGCTGCAACGAATTCAGCCACAACTGCTCCAATAATAGCCAGAGTAATTGAGATGCGTAAACCACTAAAGATATGTGGAATTGCGTAAGGAATGCGAATTTGCCAAGTTTCGCGATGGCGTGGGGCCCGCAACGATTTGCTTAATTCAATCATTTCTGGGGGGGTCTCGAGCATCCCCGTAGTAGTCGAAACAACAATAGGAAAGAAAGATATCAAGCAAGTTATCAAGACACGAGACGAGTCATCCGTTCCTAACAGCACGATGATCAGGGGGGCAACTGCGACAATGGGAGTGGATTGAATCACAATTAATGCTGGGTAGATAGTTCGACTTAACAGTTCAGATCGAACCATCGCAATGGATAAGGGGATCGCGATTAGAATCGATAAAGCAAAGCCCATTAGAGCAACCCGCAGGGTGGCCCAAAGATGGTACATCCAACGTGAAAATTCGACCTCAAAGAAGGCTTTTACGATCGCAGAGGGAGAGGGTAAAACATAGTTTGGAACATTACCGAGTTGACAAACTAATTCCCAGAGTATGATCATGCTAACAAAGAAAATAAGTGGTGCAAAACGGTTGGCTTGTTCTCTGAACCAAGATTTAAGTGGATAGGTTTGGTTCATAAATGTGCCCCCTAATTAAGTCAGTTAGTTTTGCAAACTGAGGATCGTTAATGGTTTTTGTGGTGCGTGGCCGTGGCAAATTAACATCAATCATATCTAATACTGTGCCGGGGCGCTTACTCATGACCAGAATACGGTCAGAGAGTAGCACTGCTTCACTGATAGAATGGGTAATGAAGAGTACCGTTTTTGGATTTTTTTCCCAAATGTCGAGAAGATCAAAGCCAATTTGCTCACGAGTTAATGCATCCAGTGCCGAGAAAGGCTCATCCATCAATAAGATATCCGGATTGAGCAACAATGCGCGAACAATACCCACCCGTTGTTGCATTCCCCCAGAAAGTTCAGAGGGCATCTTATCCGCGAATTGAGTAAGTCCAGCCATTGCGATCAGTTCATCTGCGTACTTTGCATCTTCTGAGCTGTAACGACCATATTTGTGCTTGAGTGGAAACAGTACATTTTTTCGCACCGTTAACCATGGTAAAAGATTTGCGGTTTGGAATACAATACCGACATCGTCGCGAGGCTCTGTTACCCGGAGGTTAAAAACACAGACTTCACCATGAGATGGGATTAATAGTCCTGATACCATGCGCAATAATGTGGACTTGCCACAGCCCGATGGTCCCACTACTGCTACAAATTCGTGACGATGAATATCTAAATCAATATCTTTTATTGCCATAGGGGCATTGGGGGTCGAATCATAACAATGTCCTACCCCTTTCATGCTGACATAGGCACGAGTCTTAATATCGGCCATCAGCATTACTCCTGTGCATAGTCGTAGTTCACTACAGTTTTAAGATCGAGTGCATCTTCACTTAAGCCATTAGCAGTAGCGACGTACTCCCAGGTTTGTTGAATACGCTTAGCTGAGAATGTACCGACACCATCTTGTTTGGTCACTTCATTGTAAACTAAGTTGGTGATACTTTTGATCTGAGTGGCTGCAATTTTTGCATCCACTTCAGGGACTATTGCATGAATATCTGCTCCTGCTTTTTCTGGGTACTCATAGGTAAATTTGATCGCTTTAGCAAATGCTTTCACAAATCGTTTCGCTACATCAGGTCGCTCTTTTAAAAATTTCTCGGAAGCCAGTAATGAAGAACTATAGAGAGAGAGTCCTTGCTTAGACCAAGGAATCTCAACGATTTCTTCCCCGGCTCTAGCTGCTTGTTGTTGAAACAGTGCCGTGTTGGTTACCCATGCGATAATGGCATCTGTGTGACCCATGATCATCATTGGTCCTAAAGCACCTGCATCAGCTTTTACTAGCTTAATATCCGCTTCGCTCAGGCCATTTTTTTGCAAAACTAATGGCAAGAAAGCGTTAGATGATGTGAAAGGTGATGTTGTTACTTTTTTACCTTTTAAATCCTGAATAGAGGAGATACCCGATTTTTTCAAAGTAAAAAATGCATGAGGAGCTTGGGTAAAATATGGAAGGATTGCGACAACCGGCACGTTATCCAGTCCTTTTGCTGCCATCAAAGCACCTATATCAGCGGTGCCTACATCAGATTGACCCGTCGCCATTTTTGTCAATGCATCTGTTGAACCGCGACCACTAGCAATAGAGACCTCAAGATCTAGTTCAGCAAAATAGCCTTGCTGGATCCCTACGTAAACAGGAGCATAGTCCCCTCCTGGTAACCAATCTAATTGATAAGTTACTTTATCCGCTGCCATGGCAGTAGAGCTTGCAATTAACCCTGCTAAGAGTGTGTATCTAAGTGCGACTTTCATCATTAATTCTCTCCTTGAAGTTAAATAGGTTTCATCCATTAGTGTTCTGAAACTTTAATATCATTATATTCGACTTTAAAACTTTAGTATCAAAAACTCAACCTTTTTTGGTAGTTAATTTTCAGTTTTATAGTAAGTGATAAAATATTACCATTAGGTGGGATATAAATTATGTCGTATATACCTATCCATTCAGGGAGGGGAATAAAGCAAGTCGTCAAGTAAGTATCTTCTAGGCAGAAAGCCGAAGGTTGCATAGTATTGAAAAGCCTAACATTGATGGATGCCAAGCACGGTCATTATCTAATTATTTCCGCTGTTTAAAATGAGTGTGTTTGATTATTTATTTTTAAATTATAACAATTGGTTACGTAAATAAGTTCAATTTATAATGATCGAGTAGCGCAACAGTGAGCATGTCATATGATAAAGAAATTCAAACAATTAAATTAATGACTGATTTAATTATCTTAAACTCAATTATTAACAGCATTGTTGCTCAATTTTATACAATAATGATTTTGCTTCTTCATCTTCACAGCTAGCAAAATATTCATATAATGTATTGGTTTGGTGACCGATAAAATTTAAATTATCATGTTTTAATTGTACTTGTTCGGTGCGTTTTTTAGTGAAATACGCTTGCCATTTAATATCTCCTTTCTCGGTCTGGATATTTTTATCTAACATTGAGATTAAGTTATCTGCGTTGGCATCACAATCTAAGCCTAAAAAGGTTATGTAGCGACTTTGTGATTGACTGTCATTATTCATTATCTATTCCTATTTATAGTGAACTTCAACTTTTTGAGGAGAATAAATCTCACACTCATATCGTTGAATTTGTATCATGCAGTATCTTGCTCTATAGCAACATTATTCATCTTGAATTCAAGTGTTAATAACTTAATTTTGTGCTTAAAATAAGCCTTTTTATTTTAATATTATTCATTAAGCAAAACATTCTGTATAAGATTTACACTCATCACAGCTTGGGGCTCTACAGAGATAGTCACCTCCTTGCTCACAAAGCATGCGATAAAAAAAACGTTTCCAGCGCATATTCTTACTGTTAAGCGCGTAAAGCTTGGGAAAGTTATATTGGATTAATTCACCGAGCTGCGCACGATCGGGTAGGCCTAGGCTTTCCCATAAATGGAAGCTAGTGAGCGAAGCCGTTGCAATAATAACGGCTATCTGCTCAGAAAAGGGATCTTGTTGATTGCGATGCTGGTTTAGTAATGTAATAAGTGATTGGCGCTCATCTTCTTTCATCGAAAATAACTCACTACAGAGTGCCGCACGCTCACGTATGAAACGCCAGTCATCTTTATACCATTCAATCTCTTTATGTATTAAATCACTATCATTGAGTGCTTTTCTGAGTGTCTGATAGTTTGCTTTATTAAGTCCCAAACCGTGGGGTAAAATAATATTGCCTGATAATTGTGCACGCATAATATGTTGGCAGCATTCAATATTAACGGCAGAGTACTGAGACGATTGCACACTTTTCTTGGTTTTTTTTCTGGCTACTTTCGGGGGCGTTATTGGCGCCTTAACTTTCTTCATTTTAACTTCTCTATATGGATAGGTATTAAAATCGTAAAGGAGTGACATTTATAAAATTACCACAGATTTTATCTGTGCCCATACGGCGCAACCAGGGTGTAAATTTAAACGTTTTGTAGATGCATAGGTGATGGTTGCTAAAAGAGTCTGCTTGGCTGATATTTTGACTGAGACAATACGCTCTCCTGGGCTATCGCCTTCTTCAATTGCGCTAACGTTGCCCGCTAATATATTACTGATTGAGCTATCCTGTGGGGGAGCGAGGCATAAACTGACATCTTTCGCATTAATTCGACACCTCAATTTAGTGCCAACGAGACGACTAATTTGTGGTACGGATAATGTTAAGCTATCGATGCTAAGTTCGGTTAAATGATATTTTTTATGGGCAGAAACTTTTGCATAAAGCATGCTACTACGACCATCATAAAAGCTCACACCTGCATCGGCATCAAGCATTACCTCGGCGAGTGGCCCATTTTTAAGTACCGAGCCTTCTTTAATAATGACAATGTAATCGGCTAATCGAGCCACTTCATCGGGTGAATGACTAACATAGATTATTGGGATAGAAAGTGCTTGTTGTAGGCGTTCTAAATAAGGCAATATTTCTTGTTTTAAAGCGTGATCTAATGCAGAAAGCGGTTCGTCCATGAGCAGTAATCGAGGCGAGGTAAGTAATGCACGAGCAATCGCAACCCGTTGACGTTCTCCTCCTGATAAAGAGCAGGGGGGGCGATCTAAGAGTGCGGTCAGGGACAATATGCTACAAATATTTTCAAAGTTAACTTTTTGTTTTTCTGGCGCGACACGCCGACGACCAAAATTGAGGTTATCACGTACATTAAGGTGTGCAAAAAGGCTGGCTTCTTGAAAGACATAACCAATATCACGTTGATGTGGTGGAACAAAAATGCCTTTTTCTGAGTCTTGCCAGACTTCATCACCAATCGCAAAATAGCTGTTGGGTAATTTTTCTAATCCTGCCATGGCACGCAAGCAAGTGGTTTTTCCCGAGCCAGAGTGACCAAAAAGTGCGCTGACGCCCTGCCTTGGTAAGGTTAATTTAACATCCAATTTAAAGCCATCGTACTCAACGCGGAAGTGGGCATTAATTTCGCTCATGCACTTTTCCTTAGTGGCGAGTTGATCATCGCTGATTTACTTTTAATCTGCCGACCTGTCCTTGGTTTTTTGGTGCTTTGATGGTTAATACAATAAATAAGCAGTAATCCGATAAATGAAACCAGCATCATGCCTCCCGCTAGCCAATGTGCCTGCTCATATTCCATCGCTTCCACGTGGTTATAAATTTCAAGTGATAAAACGCGAGTTTGCCCGGGAATATTGCCACCAATCATTAATACGATACCAAATTCACCGATGGTATGGCAGAAACCCATGATAGCAGCGGTAAAAAAACCGGGCCTGGCAAGTGGGAAAGCAACCAGCCAAAATGTCGCAACAGGGCCCGCTCTTAATGTCGCCGCAACTTCTAATGGACGTTTTCCAAAGGATTCAAAGGCATTTTGCAAGGGTTGCACAACAAAAGGCAAAGTGTGTATTGCACAAGCAATAGCGATGCCGGTAAAACTGAAGGGTAGGCTACCAATGCCGATATAATTGGAAAATTCGCCAATAGGGCTATTTGGCGAAAGCATAAGCAGTAAATAAAACCCTAGCACGGTTGGGGGTAAGACCATCGGTAAGGTACATAAACTGCCTATTAATGGTTTCAATCGAGATTGTGTCTGTGACAGCCACCATGCAAGTGGTGTGGCTAATGCAAGTAATAGCAGGGTAACGATGATTGCTAATTTTAGGGTTAACCATATCACAGAAAAATCAGGCATTAGCTTTCAACTTCATAACCAAATGAACGAATGATTTTGAGAGCTGAAGGGCTCTTTAAGTAGTCTAAGAACTGCTCCGCAACGGGGTTAGTTTTGCCTTTTTCAAGTAAAACTGCATCTTGTTGGATAGCTTGATAGAGATCACTCGGCACCATCCAGAAAGATCCTGACGATATTTCGCCATTAAAAGAGACTTGTGAAAGTGCAACAAAACCTTGTTTTACACTGCCACTGTCCACATATTGAAAGGTTTGACCAATATTTTGCCCCTGCACTAACTTTTTCTTTAACTGCTCATATAAGCCAAGTTTTTTCAATATATTGACCGCTTGCTCACCATAAGGCGCTGCTTTAGGGTTGGCAATCGCAAGGTGCTTTAAAGCCGTTGAAGTGAGCATTTTTCCTTGTTTATCGATAACGTTAGGATCCTTTGACCAAAGCACCAACTTTCCTTTTGCATAAGTAAATTGGCTTTCTTTAACCGCTAATGCTTGTTCAACGAGTTTGCTTGGTCTTTTTTGGTCCGCTGCTAAAAATAGATCAAAAGGTGCACCGTTACTTATTTGTGCAAATAATTTTCCAGTTGAGCCAACGGAGACGATAACCTTATGCTCTGTTTGTGATTCAAACTGGGTGGCCAGTACTTTAATCGGCTTAAAGAAATTACCCGCAACAGCGATAGTTACTTGTCCAGCAGAAGCAAAGCTACAGTTTAATAATAAAGCACTGACAATAAATTTATTTAATGGTTTCATAGATGGTTATAGCAATTCCAGGAATGTAAGGGAGCAAATATTACGCAGGAAAATAGGCTTGCTCAATGCGAAAGTTAGCGTAAAGGGTGATGCTCTTTACGCAGTTTTTAACGCGGAGGTCGCTTGTTTTAATCAGTAAGATTGATCAACTATTTGGTGGAATTGATATTATCTCCTATTATAAAAAATATCCGTGCTCAGCATTACTGAGCACGGAAAAAAATGATCACAAACCTAATTCAGGTTTAATGCTCTCAAGCCATTTTGTTAGTCGTTCATCTGTTAATGTTGATTGGTTATCTAAATCAAGTACTAAACCAACAAATTCATCACCGTCTAAGGCAGTAGAACTGTTAAATTCATAGCCACTATTTGGCCAACGACCAATT
This sequence comes from Psychromonas sp., assembly GCA_037132845.1. Taxonomy (GTDB): domain Bacteria; phylum Pseudomonadota; class Gammaproteobacteria; order Enterobacterales; family Psychromonadaceae; genus Psychromonas. The sequence continues at coordinate 27,537 of JBAHZV010000030.1, read as the reverse complement.
AATGTTGCGCCTGTTGCTGAAAAAATGTCGTAAAGCTCACCAAGTGCGTCAACAAATTCATCGGGGTAACCTTCTTGATCACCTAAACCGTAAAGAGCGATGGTTTTACCACTGAAATCTGCTTCTTCAAGGTCGCCAGCAAACTCTTCCCAACTTTCACTTTCACATTCCACGGATAAGCCTGGTAGTTCACCTTCACCGAGCGTTGGCGTGCCGATTATAAGGCTGTCAAAGGCAAGCAGATCTTCAATTGAACAGCGATTAATGTTAATCGGTTTTGCGACATCATCACTGCCCAGTTCTTTATAAATTTGTTTGGCAATTTTACGTGTTTTGCCGGTATCTGTTCCAAAAATAATGCCTATTTTAGCCATGGTAATTATCCTTTCTAGGTTTAATCAAAGTATTTTGATGTATATATTGGTTTCAATTTATTTTGCAATTTATTTTATAGATTGCACAAAACATGCCTTATCCATAAAAACTTAAATAATTGTAACCTATTGATTTTAATCTCGGTAATTGTAATGGTGTTTGTTATATTTGATACAAAAAAGCCCCATTGTCTCGATGCGCACACAAAATATGTTTACCAGTGGAATTGGTTCATAAAAAAGTATGCGATGAATTGTTTTTTGTGTTGCCAACTCAAATATAACGCGTTCTTTTTTATAAAGGTAAAACACCGTTTTGAGTCTTTTATGTTCGTCTTTACTAAATCTCCAGACCTTGTTTATTGATGGTTATTTCATTAACAGCGAATTCTTTTTTTGCATGTTGACGCGCTTTTTGGGTGAGCTGTGCTAAACCGCCACAGCAGGGCACGTCCATTCTTAATATGGTTAAACTCTTCAGTTGCCCATAACGGATCAATAAACTTAGTTTTTCAACATAGCTGTCTTGATTCTCATCGAGTTTAGGGCAAGCGATGATGAGTTTTCTGCCCGCGAGATATTTCTGGTGAAAGTTAGGTGCGGCAAAGGCACTACAGTCTGCCGCTAACAACAGATCTGCATTGTTAAAGTCTGGGCTGGTAGGATTAATAAGGTGTAGCTGTATTGGCCAGTGGCTAAGTTGGCTTTTGTTTGACTGATGGGATGAGTTATCGTCACTGAGCGGTGCTAAGTCATCGGTTTCAATCGGCTTTGCTACTTTAACGGTGCATTCTGGAATAGGCAGGTTCTGTTCTTTTAAGACCGCAATAGCAATGGCATAATACGCTTGTTCATTATGATCCAACATATGTTCAAGGTGTGCCTTAATTACTTTATCGCCACCCTTAATAATATTGACCATGACTTCACGTTCATCATAAGGGACAGCTTCACGCTGTATGACTTTCATTGCCCCTGTTGGACAATCCCCTAAGCACGCACCCAGACCATCACACATTAAGTCGCTGATTAAGCGTGCCTTGTTATCAATAATTTGTAATGCACCTTCATGGCATGCTGGCACACAATCACCACAGCCATTACACAATGTTTCATCTATTTCTATAATATCGCGTAACATTAATCATCATCCTCATCATCATCATCGTCGTCATCATCATTATCTTGCACGATGATGGGTAAATAAACCTCAACACGATCTCCCTCTTGCAGTATTTGGGTTGTTTTGCAGGTTTTACCAAACACGCCTATTTTTAATAACGCAATATCTAGTTCAGGAAATTCACTTAATAGTCTTGATTGTTGAATTGCTTGTTGTGCTGTGACCTCATCAGAGGACTCCATTTCTTGCCAAAAACTGCTACTACCCGCTGCATAAGCAACACTGAATTTCATTATATTATTTCCTTATATTGCTTGAGCACAGGGAAGATAGTCATCTGTAGTATTATCTGCTCTGCCCTGTTTTACCCATTACCATAGAGCCTTTCATTAAGCGTGCTGGGATTAATCAATACTGCATGCAGAATGACTGCTGGTTTCCGGTGGTGGTGATTTAAAGTATGAATCCAGTAGACGTTTTCCTGCTAACAACATACCTAACATGATAAAACCGCCCGAGGGTAAGACAACTAATAACATGCCACGGTATTCTGGTAACAAGGTTAATTCCATCACTGAAAAACTATCACCGAGTAATAGACTGGCATCAGCAAATAATGTTCCACTGCCGATTACTTCACGAAACCCACCTAATATGACGAGTGCAAAAGTGAATCCAATGCCCGTGGCTAAACCATCCATCACCGCAGGGAACCAAGGGTTTTTGGATGCATAAGATTCCGCGCGACCTAAAATGGCACAGTTTGTGACAATTAAAGGAATAAATAAGCCAAGTACTTTGTGCAATTCATGTAACCAGGCATTCATCACTAAATCTGCAATGGTCACAAGTGCCGCAATCAACAATACAAAAATAGGGATACGCACTTGGGGGGTTAACAAAGGTCGGATAAGCGAGATAAGTAAACTTGAGAAGATCATCACGCCGATGGTAATTAACCCTAAACCCAAACCATTCGTTGCCCCACTGGTCACCGCTAAAAGTGGACAAAGCGCGAGCATTTGTGCAAAAACGATATTATTTGTCCAGAGGTTACTTTTAAAAATCTCTTTATAATCATACTTCTGCATAACAACTCCTGCTTATAATGTTTTTTGTGTATCGGTGTCGGGTGTGGCATCTTTTATTTCAAGGAAAAAGACTTTATTTTCTTTAAATAATTGCAGGATTTCATAAACGCCTTTAACCACCGCGCGCGGGGTAATTGTCGCGCCTGTAAAGGCATCAAACTGACCGCCATCTTTTTTTACGGCCCAACCCTTGGGCTCGGGATTGCCGAGTGATAAGCCAGAAAACCCTAATATCCAATCGGATTTAGCCAATTCAATATCATCGCCTAAACCGGGTGTTTCAGTATGGCTAAGTACACGTACGCCACTGAGCTCGCCATTTTCTTTAATTGCGACTAACATATTGATATCACCTGAATAACCTGATGTTTTGGTGAATAATATAATGGCGCTGACTTTTCCAAGCTTACGTGCACGATAAAAAATAAACTGCTTATCGGCTATTTGCTCTTGGTATTTTTGATCCAAAGGCTGATTATCATAAGCATTGCTTGGTAAAACTTGATTCATTAGTTTGGTCAGATCTTCTCGTTGTCTATCGGCAATTGGTTGCGCCGTTAAATTATGAGTCAGTAGCAGTAAACTACAGACCAATAGCGAGACGCTACCCATGAGTAGGGCAGGATAAACAAGCGTCTGTTTCATTTTATCGAGGTTCATGCTCATTTACTTTCTCCATAGGCTCGTTGTTTTGTGACGCCTTCAATCAATGGGCTGATCGCATTCATTAATAAGATGGCAAAAGCAACGCCTTCTGGGAATGCACCAAAAATCCGGATGATAAAGATCAATAAACCACAACCTAATCCATACCATATACGGCCTTTGGGGGTCGTTGGGCTAGTGACTGGATCCGTGGCAATAAAAAAAGCTGCCAGCAACAAACCACCACTGGCGAACTGCGCAAGGGGCGTTAAAATAGTTTCAGGTGAAATAACCCAAGCAATAATAGAGGGTATCAAACAGCCCGCTAATAAACTGACCGAGATACGCCAGTCAATCACTTTTCGCCACGTCATCCAGATACCACCGAGCAATAATAATAACGGGGACTCCCCTAAACTACCGGGGCTGATACCAAACAAGAGAGGCAATAATTTTATATCAGTAACACTACTGCCTGTTTCCATTACGGTGCCGAGTGTTGTGGCACCAGTAAAGCCATCAATAAGCTCATTTAAGCCTGGGAAGGGGGGTAAAACAGGTGCCGGTGTCGGCCAGTCGGTCATTTCTACAGGGAAAGAAATAAGGAGCACTACGCGTGCTAACATTGCAGGATTAAAGAGGTTTTGACCTAGTCCACCGTAAACTTGTTTACCAAAAATAACCGCAATCGCAGCACCTAGTGCACCAAGGTGCCAAGGAAAATGGGGGGGCAGGCTCATCACCAATAAAAGTATGGTGACGATGGCGCTGCTGTCCATCAAGCTACCAAGTGGCTTATCTTGGCACTTTTGGCATAACCATTCCGTTACTAAACCGGCGCTGAGCGAAGCGAATACTAAGACTAATGCTTCTTCACCAAAGAGATATAAGCCTAAAAGCAGTGCTGGCAGTAATGCGAGAATAACCTGACGCATCAGGCGGTGTACTGTCATGCCTGAATGGATATGGGGGGCGCTTAATAATAATGTTGGCATAATAAATTACGATTCCTGTTTAGCGGTTCTTGGGGTGCGTTGAGATCGTTTTGTTGCGCCTCTGGCTGCTTTTTTTGCTTCTTTTTCAGCTGCTTTTCTTATCGCTTCTTGCTCTAGTCGTATGCCCCGTTGTTGGTTTAATCGGCGTGCCAATAGGGCTTTATCTTGCATTTTTTTCTGGCGACCTAGCTCACTTGTTGCATAGGCAAAATATTGTGTTAGTGGCAGCGATGCTGGGCAAATAAAGGCACAGGAGCCACAGAGTAAACATGTGTTTAAGCCTTGTTTGAGTGCCGCATCTAGGTCGTCATTGGTAATTAATTCAGCCATAGAATTAGGCAATAACCCCATCGGGCAGGCCGCCACACAACGTCCACAACTGACGCAGGGACTGGTGTGTGATTGTGGTATCTCATCTTCATTGAGAAATAAAATGCCACTGGTACCTTTCATAATTGGACTGTGCATATTGACGATGGTGTGACCCATCATCGGCCCTCCGACAACGATCCTTGCTGCGGTTAATTTCAACCCTCCACACATCGCCACCAGTTCGGAGATTAACGTGCCGATAGGTGCTTCAATGTTCATTGGATTTTCCAGTGCGCCACCACTTAAGGTGACCACGCGATGGGTCATCGGATTACCAAAGCGCACTGCATTATAGATAGCGGCACAGGTTGCGACATTCTGTACAAAAACACCCACATCTGTTGAACGTTTGCCTTTTGGCACTTCTACTTTGCATAATGCCTGAATAAACTGTTTGGCAGAGCCCATTGGGTAATGCGTTGGCAGTGTTTTAACTTCAATATTGGCGTCTTCGCTGGTGGCTTCAATTAAACACTTTAGTGCCTCTGGTTTATTATCTTCTACACCAATAATCGCTTTTTTTGCACCACAGGCTTCCAGCAAATAACGCACACCACCGACTACTTGTCCGCACTGCTCTTGCATCACCAGATCATCACAGGTCAGGTAAGGTTCACATTCACAGCCGTTGATCAGCAATGTTTGTATCTCTTTATTCAGCGTCGAACGGATTTTTGTGGCCGCTGGAAAGACCGCTCCTCCCATGCCTACAATCCCAGCTTCAGATATAATATCAATGAGTTGCTCGCGACTTTGATATTCATTATTGAGCTTAATAAAATTGTCTTGTTGCTGTGTATCGCAAATGAGGTGCACCATGGTTTGTTTGCCACCACCGGGAATCGCGGCAACATACTCCGCTACTTTTTCGACGGTGCCTGAAAGTGGCGCATGAATATTGGCACTCCCTCCTTGACCGATTGCAATTATTTGTCCTGCCACCACACTATCACCTGCTTGTACGAGTGATTTTGCCGGTGCGCCTGAATGTTGTTTCAAAGCAAGAAATAATCGTTTAGGCATGGGTAAAGATAAAATTGAATTATTATTACTGAGCTGTTTTTGTCCGTTGGGGTGAACACCGCCCTTAATCAATTTTTTAGAAAAAAGCATCCGTTACCTCTTAATTTAATTCTGGTTTAGGCCAAGCCCAGCCATTGCTGAAAATAGGATCTGTTTTATAAACAAAAGCATCCTGTGGGCAGACAGAAGTACACAGACCACAGCCGGTACAAATATTACTTAATACACCATGAAGTTGTTTATTAGCGCCAATAATGGCATCAAAGGGGCATTTTTTATAACAGCGTGTACAGCCATCACAACGTTCAGGATTTATTTCCACTACTTTAGGGTAACTTTTATTTTCTGAACTTTTACTAAGAGGAACACCGAGTAATTTTGATAGTTTTTGTGCTAATGCCTGCCCGCCGGGAGGGCAACAGTCAGGGCCTAATTTTCCTTCACTCATGGCAATTGCTGCTTGTCCACAACCAGGAAAACCACACTGTCCACATTGCCCGTTCGGTAACAGCTCATTAATGGAGTCGACTAGCGGATTTTGCTCCAGTGCAAAAAAACGTGAGGCCATGCTTAATGCAAAACCCATTGCGGTTGCGAGTATTGGCAAACTTAATATTGCGAGACTACTCATTATTTACTCCTTATTAAGCCAGTCCAGTGAAGCCGGAAAAAGCCATTGCTAATATGCCTGCTGTTATAAATCCAATCGGTGCACCTTCCATGGTGGGTGGAATGCGACACAGCAACATGCGTTCTCGAAGGCCGGCAAAAATCACGATCACTAAGGTAAATCCTAATGCGGAACCAAAGCCGTAAAGTAGCGCTTCAACAAAATCTAATTGTTCACGGATAGTCAGTAGTGCAACACCAAGAACGGCACAGTTAGTGGTTATTAAGGGTAAGAAAATACCTAACACACGATGTAGTTCTGGGCTTTGATAAGCGACCATCATTTCGGTTAATTGCACGAGTACGGCAATCACTAGGATAAAGCTTAATAATCGTAAAAAGCCCAGACCCAAAGGCAGCAATAAATAGTGTTCTAATATCCAAGCCGCTGCACTGGAAAGTGTCAGTACAAAGGTGGTTGCTAGCCCCATACCAAATGCGGAACTAACTTTATTTGAGACCCCCATAAAGGGGCACAGCCCTAAAAATTGTGCCAGAACAACATTATTAACTAGGCTGGTAGTCAGTAGCAATAATAGGTATTGACTCATTTAATACTCCTTCATAACCCTGCTCGTTTAGTGAGAGAGGAATCATTTATTCTGATTTTTTATTTGTAATTTAATCAAGTAAGTTTTTAAAAATATTGTTGGTAAGCAAATTATTGCTTATTGCGAGTATTGCGAGAAATATGCCAATTTGAGAAAAATATGCCAATAAATATCTTATCAGAGAGGCGCACTATAATGGAGCGAATCGCCAGAGTAAGCGCACCGTAACGGCGCGTGGCATGTTAACTAAAGATACTCAAAAGAATGAAAATATATCCTTTTGTTGTTTTAGATCATTTATTGCTTTTATTTTCCCTAGCAAAAATAAGTGTTTGTTTTTCTGGTATACTAATTGCCTTACTTTTGGTGAGGGATTAATTGGCCTAGCAAGCTGAAGTGATTAAGACAAATTGTTGTCTTTGTGACAATAAAAAGGTGGTGAGTATTTTTTTCATGTAAGACTGATTGTTCTCATTTACGACCACAAAAGTAGTCGCCCTCTTGTTTTTGTTTTTATATTTTTGTTTTTGTTCATAAAAAGCTTACTGCAGAATGGGCTTACTAGGATTTCTTATGGAAGAGTTAATTGAAAGTAATTTATTAAAACCTTTTGATGCGGAGCAGCAGTTAAAAGCACTACATAAAATTAGTGTTATTTTAAGCCAGTCCTTAAATATGGAGGAGACGTTAAAACAGATGCTTTGTTGCTTACATGATATGGCGGATATGCAATTTGGCATGGTCACCTTATATAATGAAGAGCGTCAGGGCATGTTAATACAAGCTTTACATGGCGCTGATGCTGAAATTATTCGTGACGCCTCAAAAATAAAATATCGCACTAATGAAGGGATTTTAGGCGATGTACAGGCGAAAGGCGAATCTCAAGTGATCGCTAAAGTTTCTCAAGATCCGCGTTTTTTAGATCGCCTGAGTTTATATGATTATGATCTGCCTCTTATTTGTGTACCTTTAGGCAGCCGTTCAGAGCCCGCTGGTGTCTTGGTGGCGCAACCCATGAGTGATAATTTAACAGAATTAGCCGCTCGTACACGTTTCTTAGAAATGGTCGCAAATTTGATTTTTCAGACCTTGCAATTGTCAACGACTGTGCAAAAAGAAAAACAAGAATTACAAAATAATAATGACTTTCTACAGCTTAAAGCGACTCAGCATATTAAGAGCAATATGCAAGAAGGGCTTGATTTTATGGTTGGTAAAAGTGCCGTCATGCAACAAATATTCGAGGCCGTTAAATTAGTGGCTAAATTTGATACAACGGTATTGGTACGTGGTGAGAGTGGTACGGGTAAAGAATTAATTGCCAATGCGATTGCTTGCAGTTCGCCGCGAGCCAATGCGCCTTTTATTAAGCTTAACTGTGCCGCATTACCTGATAATTTATTGGAAAGTGAACTCTTTGGTCATGAAAAAGGTGCTTTTACTGGTGCACTTAAAATGCGTAAAGGACGTTTTGAATTAGCCGATGGAGGCACTTTATTTCTTGATGAAATTGGTGAAATCAGTGCACGTTTTCAGGCTAAGTTATTAAGGGTCTTGCAAGAAGGTGAATTTGAACGAGTGGGTGGTACTAATACGATCAAGGTTGATGTGCGTATTATTGCCGCAACCAACAGACCATTAGAGATGGATGTGCGTAATGGCACTTTCCGTGAAGATTTATATTATCGTTTGAATGTTATGCCGATTCAATTGCCTGCACTGCGTGAAAAAACCGCTGATTTACCTGATTTAGCGCGATTTTTGTTGGCTAAAATTGCAAAACGTCAGGGCAGAACGCTGAAAATAAGTGACGGCGCTATCCGCTTGTTAATGGGTCACAGTTGGCCTGGTAATGTTCGAGAATTAGAAAATTGTCTTGAGCGTGCTGCTGTGATGAGTGAATCAGGGTTAATTGATCGTGATGTTGTGATGATTAATCAAGGCGGCATGCAAATATCTTCCGCTACTCATCAAGAAAATAATCCCGGGGTAAGGGCAATGAGCAATGCGCCATTAACCACTGAAAATCCGGATATAGATGAGCGTCAAAGAGTCATTAATGCATTGGAGCAATCGGGTTGGGTGCAAGCGAAAGCCGCACGCTTATTAAACATGAGCCCACGTCAAATTGCTTATCGTATCCAAACCATGAATATCCATGTGCGCCGAATATAATAAAGAATGTATATCAGCAAAAAATAAAAACGATGTGGTACATGAAAACATAGCCTTTAGTGCTATTTTTCATGCTTACCACAAATTTAAAACAGCTCTTAAAGCAAGCTGTTGCATTGCTGTTATACGCTTTGCGTTACATTGACAAAGCAACCTTTAGAGCAGGCTTTGTCACAGGCTCCGCAACCTATACAATTATCGGCATTTGCCAGTGCCATGACTAAGCGCACATCATCATCGTAATCACCTTCATCATCATCTTCTACATCGATTTCTTCGGGGGCAAAAACATCTCTGGTGCAGACATTATAACAACGTCCACAGCCAATGCAGCTTGCTTGATCTAAGCTTTCTACGAATTGAGGTGTCCAGCTTGTGCCTGATTTGGTTAGTCCTGTTATCGTTTGCATTTTTCTTCCTAATAGTGATAAAAATTATATTGCGATGGTTATACCCATTCCACTAAATAACTGATCTATCTTACTGGTTAAAACAAACGATTTCTTTGTTGAAAATATTGCAAAGGGAATAACCATTTACTGCAATTTCCGCCTTGAACTTGTTTGTTTTTCCTGCGCAATATTTGACCATTACATTAATGGAATTGATCTTATTCCCATTCGCTCTGTGCTAGTTTATTAAAGTAATCTGCATCTTTCTTTTTGTTGGATAACTTTTCCTGTCTAAGTGCTATCTCCCCCGGCCAGTTCTCTTGGATTTGTGACAATATGGTATCAATCAACTGTGCATGAGGGAGCATGACCACGCGTGTCCCTTGGGTCAGTAATTTATGGCGCACAGGATTACCACAGGCAAGGCAATAAACAGCAAAGCAGTCTGATAGTGCCGCTAATTTATCATCTGTTTTTTGTGGATGATGATCTTCAGAGGGGTTAAAGTTAACCGTCTTTATATGTTCACTGCTACTGGTTGATAAACGGTAAATAGTTAATTTATTACAACGACCAAAATGCTCGTTCACTTGTTGCTCATTGCTTGTTGCAAAAGCAATGAGCAAACTATTTTCAGCGTGTTTTTTCATCTTAACTCCCCGTTTATATTTACGTTAAATCTTGTTTATTGATAGCGCAGTGAAAGACCAATATATTCTTGGTTTTTTTCATCTTAGAGCTCCATTTTTATCTGTGTTAAATCTTGCTTAAGGGGAGAATGATAAACATCAATGCTATGCACTTCATGACGTAATAAATTCGCCAATTCAAAAATAGTATTACGAATACCTGTATAACCAATATATGTTTTTGCAAAGCAACCAAATTGATCGTGAATGGGTATGCCGATGCGCAGCAGTGGAATATTCATTTTTTTGGCAATGGAATTAGCATGAGAATTGGCTAATAGCAGATCCACATGCGCGTCACTGGCTTGATCTTGTAAATCTTGTAAATCACCAATTTTAACTTCATCAACGGGCAGTAATGTTAGCTGGGCTTGATTGCAGGGGGCGATTAAAACCGATAATTTTATATTGATGGACTGAAATAAAGCGCTAAATGCAGTTAAATGATCCGCTTCCATGGCCAATGCTGCCTTTTTTCCGCCCAGTTGAGAGTGCGTATCGATAAGTGCATCACAAAGCTGTCCTCGGGCACGCTCTAATACTGCTGGCACTTTTCGTCCGCTGAGTTGGCTTAAGAATGTGATTAATCTGTCTGTTTCTTCAAGCGTATGCAGATGTGCAAATGTTTCCGTTGGAATTTGAGTACGCTCTATTAAAATATTAGCCGCACGCTCCATTGAGCGCCCTACAACGATTGTTGCTAATGCCTGTCCGACGGTTTTTATTTGTTCAACCGTCGTGCCACCTTGTGATAAGGCAGTAAAGTCATTTTCTGATAAATAACCGTCTAAAGACTGGCTGATATCGGGAATAACAATCGGTGTGAGACCAAAAGCTTGTACATAACTTTTTAAAAGTTCAATGTCTCCAGGGGTCAGCATATGGCTGACTAAAATATTGATGCGCTTGCGACGCACACTGCTTGGCGATTTTTTAGGCACTAAATGTGTCATCATTGCTTCTACTGCCCCCGCATATCCGGTTTCCAAGGAACCGTAAAAGTCTGGTGTATTCACCGGGACAATGGCAGTATTTTTATATTTGCTGTGCTCTTTTTTAAATAAGCGCACTGAGTGTTCAATATCAGAGCCTTGTGCTTCGGTTAGGCCTGAAGTTAACAAACCGATTAATTTTGGGTGATGGGTTTGGCATAGGTTTGTAAAGGCCTGAGTTAAGTTTTCATCGGAGCCCATTACCGTTGAAATTGGATCCATTGCCGTTGACTGCATTGCAATCGGCTCATGAAAATGCTGGATTAAAAATACTTTTGCAAAGGCGCTACAGCCTTGTGCTGCATGCATCAGTGGCATCGCTTTTTCGATGCCTAAAAATGCCAGCGCTGCGCCAAGTGGTTGCCCTACTTTTAACGGTTGTTCCGCAAGTGGCTTTTTATTAGGGATTATCTGTGCCATATCGTGTTCCTGATGTTATAAAATAATTGAATAAACCGGATCATCATCACTGTTACAGCCATGGTGCAGTGCTACGCGCTTGTTTCCAGACGGGGCTTTCAATGGTTAAGCAGAGCTGTTGGGCAAGGGTGACCATGCCTTTGAATCCTGCAAATGCATGCTCACGCTCCTGATTTACTTCAACAAAAGGGATTCTAGCTTTGTATGCGGTATACATATTACGACCGCCTGCAATCATGACATCCGCTTTGTATTGGTAAGCAACATCGAGCAGGTTTCTTGGGCTCGTTTCATCAAGTAAGATGGCATCGGGTCCCATTAATTCTCGGATTCTGGCTTTATCTTCTTCGGTACTTTTTCGGGTGCCACTGGCAACGACCTGCATGCCGAGATCTTGTAATGCAGAGACGATAGACCACGATTTAACACCGCCGGTATATAACAAGGCTTTTTTCCCCTGTAGCTGTTCACGATAGGGGGCGAGTGCTTGTTCTAACCAAGCCAGTTCTGCGCTAATTAATTGCTCAGTGCGTAGGGTAAGAGAGGGATCGTCAATAAGAGTGGCAAATTGGCGTAACGCATCACATATATCTCGAATGCCATAAAAGCTACCTTCAAACCATGGGATTTGATATTGCTTCTCGAGCTTACGTGCAACATTAATTTGTGCGCGTGAGCAAACCAGCATCAAAGCTTCTGCATGGTGCATTGTTTGTAGTTCTTTGAAACGACAATCGCCAGAGAGGTTTGCGAGTACGCGCAAGCCTAATTTATCGAGTAGTGGTAAAATATGCCATAACTCACCGGCAATATTATATTCTCCCACTAATGCGATATCATGTACTTTACCTGCACTGAAAGGTGGTTTTGGGGCGGGAGTGGCAGTACCAATGACTTTATCAACCATTAATTCGCCTGCAATGCGATTGCCTAAATTTTTATTACCGTAAAATCCTGCTGCATCAATGGCGACCACGGGCATGGTTACTTTTTCCTGTGCCATTTTACAAACCGCTTCAATGTCATCACCCTCCATTGCTGGCACACAAGTGTTATATACAAAAACCGCTGCCGGAGCATGTTTTTCTGCGACTTGTAAAATAGAGTGATAAAGGCGTTTCTCGCCACGGCCCATGATCACGTCTTGCTCATTAAGATCCGTGGTAAAACCTAGACGAAATAGCTCAGGACCTGAACTTTGTGTGCCACGTTTATCCCATGAACTACCTGCACAACCAACTGGCCCATGAACAATATGTGCTACATCGGTAATGGGCAGTAGGGTGATTTGAGCTCCATCAAAACAACATCCTCCTGCTGTTGCACCTGGTGTTGCTGGTGCACAGCCTGATTTTGATTTTTTATTATGCTCACAGGCAGGCTCATCTTGTAGTTCTTTTATTTCTGATTGGCGCATATTAAATCCCATTGTTGTTACTTTTAGTCACGCTTTAATGATAGTCAGTGCAACTTTTGTTCCTTTTGTAACTTACTGATTTCTATGTTTTTTTGTGTGTTCTATTTATGACAATGGGGGGGATGCAACACAACATTTGGCAGCGCTGCACTTTTCTGCTGATCTTTGCGTGCAACGTCTCATTACATTGAAACTATTCTTATCCTTTATTTTCTTCGAAGGTTTTATTCGAGTGCTTGAAAACGATGATTAAGCTGTTCTTCTTGGCCGCTAAGTTTTGCTAACCAAGGGGGTAACTCACCCTTTTTCATGCGTATTTGTAACAGTGATAATTGCTCGGTTATATCAGGAAAGATGTCATTGTTGGCTTTACATTTCATGGGATGAATTCCACTACGAATAACACGTGCGGCTGCGGGTCCGCCAATTGAGGCGCAAAAGAGAAGTTGGCAGTCAGTAATAATTTCAGCACGTTGTGCATTTTTTTCTATTCCGCGACCAGAGATTGCCTGACGAACTTCGATTTGTTCAAACATGTCGGCATTTACGGTGTAGATATAAAACTGCTCGCAGGAGCCAAAATGACCATCAACGGTGAGTCCATCGGTTGATGCAAAAGCGATTTGTAGGTGTTGCGTTTCTGTAGACATGTTGCTCTCCTAAATAAATAACGCCTTAAGCGCGACGCATTCTGATCGTAATGGGCAGTGTTGGTTGTTCAGGTAAGGGGTCAAAATAAAAGCTTGATCCGTTGCTTAATACTATTTTTCCGCCCCATTTATTTGGCTCTTCAAATTCCAGTGAAAGGACCTCTGCTTCCAAATCTTTTTTAGCAATATAGCCAGTTAATATTCCATCTTGTCTTCTTAATATTATGTTAGCCATTATTATTCCTTAATGAATATTTTAAAACGAAACTGCCGAATATCTCACTCATGAAAGTCAGATACTCGGCTATCAATTTAGGTTGATTTTTTATTATCGAACTAAATCATAAGCGAAGTCAGTTTTACCGTATTCACTGGTGTCTTTATCGAGTTTGGCTAATATTTCATTAACTAATGTTGTTAAAATTTGCATTGCGCCTTCATAACCCCAAGTGGTTTGACGATGCATATGATGACGGTCAAAAATAGGGAAACCGATACGAATTAATGGCACTAAAAATTCCTCTCCTTTGGCTAGGGTATCGCGTTCAACAAACTTGCCATAAGAGTTACCGATCATAAAGTCAGGTTTGTTAGTGAACATTAATGAACGGAAATGCCACAAATCTTTATTCACGAAAACGTGACAATCAGTGCCATAAGGACTTGCATCAAGCACTAACTGCATTGCTTTAGCCCATTTCTTATTACCGTTATTACACAGAATAGTTGTTGGTTCACAGCCTAGCTCAAGCAGGAATTTAACCATGCCTAAGAGGTAATCGGGATCGCCATAAATGCCGAATTTTTTGCCGTGTAACCAAGTGTGGCTATCGGTCATCATGTCAACCAGACGTCCACGCTCTTTGGTCAGTGAAGCTGGGATTTCTTTGCCCGTAAGCTCACTTAGGGTCATTAAGAACTGATCCGTGTTATCTAAGCCGATTGGTACGTTAACGGGTGTAGCAGGTTGTTTCCAAAGGTTTTTTACTACCTTTTTGGTCTTTATTAATGCCCAAGATTGTAACAGAATGGTATCAATTGCATTCGGCGCATCGCTCATTTCAGCGGCTGTTGTACCACCGGAATACATGCGGTATTTACCGTCTGCTGGTGTATCTAGTACTTCAGAAGGATCAGAAAGAAGGCTGTAAGGAATATCCATCTCTTGCATCATACGGTGTATAACACGGAAGTTACCAAGGTAAGTTTCAAAGCCTGTAACAAGGTTAATTTTTTTATTACTGCCAACAACTTTGTCTTCCATTTTATCTTTAGTAAAGCTATTACAGAAACCTTCAAACATGGCATCCCAACCGGTGATATGGCTACCCACAAAGCTCGGAGTATGAGCAAAGGGTGTTGCAACATCGGCAGGTAAATGACCATCTTTTTTAGCATTGCCAATAAAGGCACTTAAATCATCACCAATTACTTCCGCCATACAGGTGGTAGAGATAGCAATAATTTCTGGTTTATATAACGCATAGGAGTTAGCTAAACCTGCTTCCATATTTTTGTTACCACCAAATACGGCAGCATCTTCTGTCATTGAGTCAGAAACACAGGCAATTGGCTCTTTAAAGTGACGATTGAAGTAACTACGGAAATAAGCGACACAACCTTGAGAACCATGTACATAAGGCAAGGTCTTTTCAAAACCTAATGAACAAAGCACGGATCCCAAAGGTTGACATGCTTTGGCGGGATTAACCGTTAATGCTTTACGTGCAAAGTTTAGATCTTGGTATTCTTGCGTAGTGGTCCATTGAAAAACTTCTTCAATTTTTTCATCACTGTGCGCTTCTTCGGATAAAGCACGTTTGCGCTTGAGTAGATCTTGGTATTCCGGTTGTTTAAATAACGGATATCCTGGTTTGATTTCGTCTATCTTTTGACTCATATTAATTCTCCTCCTGGATCCGTTCTTGGCGAACGTTCAGGTCTTATCTTTATTGGACGCGGTAGTCACGTTTGTCACTACCGCATCTACGTGAACTGGGTTTATGCTGTTTTCTTTAACTCGTCTTTTTCGACTAGCCAAGGTGCAATCATTTTATCCCAGCAAGGATTGTTGAGTGTCATATCCATATCACGGGCAAAGATGTCAAAGCCATCATAACCATGGTAAGGGCCTGAATAATCCCAGCTGTGCATTTGGCGGAAAGGGATACCCATTTTTTGGAATATGTATTTCTCTTTTACGCCAGAGCCAATGAGATCCGGTTGAATTTTCTTAACAAACTCTTCGAATTCATAACCTGTTACATCGTCATAAATGAGTGTTGCATCTTTTACATCATCTTGAGTACGGTCGTAATCATCGTTATGACCAAATTCATAACCCGTTCCCACAACTTCCATGCCCAGATCTTCATAAGCGCCGATAACATGACGAGGGCGTAAGCCACCGACATAAAGCATCACTCTTTTACCTTCTAAACGCGGTTTGTATTTCGCAATAACTGCTTGCCATTGTGCTTCATAACCTGCGATCACTTGCTTGGCTTTATCTTGGATCGTTTGATCAAATCTCGCTGCGATTTCAGTCAGTGATTTGGCAATTTTACTTGGACCAAAAAAGTTAAATTCTAACCATGGAATTTTGTATTTTTCTTCCATATGACGCGCGATGTAGTTAACACTTCGGTAACAGTGTACAAGGTTAAGTTTCGCTTTTGAGTTGAGCTCCATTTCTGATAACGTTCCATCACCAGACCACTGAGAGATAACACGTAAACCAATTTCTTCCAGTAATAAACGCGTTGACCAGGCATCACCACCAATATTGTAATCACCGATTAAAGCGACATCGTAAGGTGTGCCTTCGAAGCTATCATCATTTTCACGGTTATCAATAACTTTGTCGCGTAGTGCATCATTGGCGATATGGTGACCTAATGATTGAGAAACACCACGGAAGCCTTCACAGCGTACTGGTACAACAACCTTACCCGTGGCTGCTTGTGTTTCTTTGGCAACCGCTTCAATATCGTCACCAATTAAACCTACAGGACATTCCGATTGAATTGAAATCCCTTTAGACAGAGGAAATAAAACTTCTAATTCTTCCATTAAAATAGTGAGTTTTTTATCACCACCAAAAACAATGTCTTTTTCTTGGAAATCAGAGGTAAAGTTCATTGTACCAAAGCTACTCACGCCTGTTTTGCCGGTGTAATAATTGCGTCGACCCGCGCGAGAATACTGACCACAACCAACGGGGCCGTGGCTAACATGTATCATATCTTTGATCGGACCAAAAACAACACCTTTAGAGCCTGCGTAAGCACAGCCTCGCGCTGTCATTACACCTGGTTGAGATTTGCGATTAGAGGTAATGCAACTACTACAGCTACTGTCACTGGTACTTAAATGTTTAGCACGTTCGGCTTTGGCCACCGCAGGATAAACCTCAAGTACCTCTTCGATCATTTTTTCATTTTGCTCTTTAATGTTAGTCATAAAGGCCCCCTTAATTATGCTGCATTTTCGTCAGTTAGCTCTTTTGCTGTTTTACCAACAACGGATTCGTCTTCTTCATCCATCAGACCAAAGTTCATTAAGAGATCTTCAAGTTCATCCATCGTGATAGGAGTGGGTATCACAAACAGTTTGTTGTCCATGATTTTCTTGGCAAGAGTGCGGTACTCATCAGCTTGAGAACATGTTGGGTCATACTCAATAACAGTCATACGGCGGATTTCAGCACGTTGTACGATATTGTCACGTGGTACAAAATGAATCATTTGCGTACCAAGCTGAGATGCGAGTTCCATTATCAGTTCATCTTCACGCGCTGTATTACGTGAGTTACAAATAAGACCTGCTAAACGTACAGTACCTGTTTTCGCATATTTACAAATACCTTTACAGATATTGTTGGCCGCGTACATTGCCATCATCTCACCCGAACAAACGATGTAGATTTCTTGTGCTTTGTTTTCACGAATAGGCATTGCGAAACCACCACATACCACGTCACCCAGTACGTCGTAGAATACAAAATCTAAATCTTCTTCGTATGCGCCTTCTTCTTCAAGGAAGTTAATCGCAGTGATTACACCACGGCCTGCACAACCAACACCTGGCTCTGGACCACCTGACTCAACACATTTAATGCCGCCGTAACCAGTTAGTAGTACATCTTCTAACTCGATATCTTCAACCGTACCAGCTTCAGCGGCCATTTCCATAATGGTGTTTTGCATTTTAGAATGTAAGATTAGACGGGTAGAATCGGCTTTTGGATCACAACCGATGATCATCACTTTCTGATTTTGTTCTGCAAGGGCCGCTACTAAATTTTGTGTAGTGGTCGATTTGCCGATACCGCCTTTACCGTAAATTGCACATTGACGAATAGCCATTATTACTTACTCCTGTGTATTATGAAAAATAGTTATATAAAAAGTTGTCGTTATGCATAGTTAATTGCATTACTTGTACCAAATGCACCACATGTACATAACAGGTTGATTTTATAGGGTTGTGTTGTTTGTTTTAGGTCTGTTGAATAAGTTTGTTTCGATGTGTAAAGTACAAAAATGCGGGTTTTTGTAACAAGTAAGACAAAGCTTTTATAGGAACGACAGCGTTTGTCGCTTTTACTTCTCTGTTTTAGATGGTTAGTCCATGTGTCCGTTAGCAATGCAAATGCTTCATTCACCGTCGTTAGTTTGAGCCGCGCAATACGACAAGCTGGTTATAAAAAGTGTGGGTAAGGGGGCGTGACGATAATCTTTTAGTGTTGTTATGCGCGACACCATCACAAGTAATAGAGACTAAAAAATCACGCTGAAAGCTTTTAAGCTCTATTTTAAATTCTATTTTACCTTCTATTTTACCTTCTCATCGTGGTGAATTTTACGGGCGCCAGATAGAAGGTTATGTCTACAGTGATGACTCCTATGTTGTTCTGCGTCTCCATAAGCCTAACAACCTGCGCACTTTTTAGCATCGATGGCATTGAACTTTTATTGAATGATAATTATTGCTTTAGGGGGCATTAATTTTTTTACTGGCTCACCTGTAAATATGCCTTTATCAGTCTTTGAAAATTTTGCTATAAAAAGGAATTAAAACTATAAATCAGCCCGCAATTTAACTATTATCCCCAGTTAATTATGGTTATTTGTTCTCCTTATTTAATGGAATAGAAACATGTCCGATGCACGCCAAAAAGCTCTTGATTACCACGCCTTCCCAAAACCTGGGAAAATTACTATTGAATTAAGCACTGAGGCTGAAACTGCCGATGACTTATCACTCGCATATAGCCCTGGTGTTGCTGAACCGGTGCGTGAAATCGCAAGCAATCCCGAAGATGTTTATAAATATACTATTAAAGGTAATTTAGTTGCTGTTATTACCAATGGTACCGCTATTTTAGGGTTAGGGAATTTAGGTCCTTTAGCGTCAAAACCAGTAATGGAAGGTAAAGCATTACTGTTTAAACGTTTTGCAGACATTGATGCCATCGATATCGAGGTAAAACATCGCACCACTGAAGAGTTTATTAATACGGTTGCAAATATTGCGGATACTTTTGGTGGAATTAACCTCGAGGATATTAAAGCACCAGAGTGTTTTATTATTGAAAAAGAGTTAAAACAACGTTGTAGTATTCCTGTTTTTCATGATGATCAACACGGCACCGCCATTGTAACGGCTGCTGCTATGATGAATGCATTAGATATTCAAGGCAAAAAAATTGCCGATGCAAAAATTGTTTGTATGGGAGCAGGGGCTGCCGCGATTGCCTGCATGGAACTGTTGATTGAGTGTGGCGCATTGCGTGAAAAGATTTATATGCTTGATCGTAAAGGTGTTATTCATACTCAACGTGATGATATTAATGAATATAAACAACGGTTTGCAAATAATACCGACCAACGCACATTACAAGATGTCATTGCCGGAGCGGATGTTTTTGTGGGCGTTTCTGGGCCAAATGTACTCTCTGGGGAGGATGTGAAATTAATGGCGCCAAATCCTGTGATCTTCGCATGTTCAAATCCAGATCCTGAAATAAAACCTGAAATTGCGCATGCCGTACGTGATGATGTCATTATGGCAACAGGGCGCAGTGATTACCCTAATCAAGTGAATAATGTATTATGTTTTCCTTTTATTTTTCGAGGCGCTCTGGATGCACGTGCGACAACGATTAATGAACAGATGAAAGTCGCTGCGGTTAATGCCATTCGTGAAATAGCGAAACAACCTGTCCCTGAATCGGTATTAAAGGCGAGTGGTGTTACATCCCTTGAGTTTGGTAAGAGTTATATTATTCCTAAACCGATGGATCCGCGCTTATTGAAAAAAGTGGCCGGGGCGGTTGCACGTGCTGCGGTTGCCAGTGGTGTTGCACAAATTGAACTTGCCGATGATTATATGGCTTAGTTAATAACGCGTACCATAAAGCCATTAATGATACAATAATTAGTGGTTTTTTTGTTATTTGAGACACATAAACGCATTAATGCGGGTACTTTTACCTATTATAGCAAAATCAACACTAGCATCATCTGTTAATAAGTTGTAAATTAGCCTGATCTAATTTTTATTCTCTATTACTATTTTTGTAAGGGTACTGTATGTCAGGAAAATCTTCCTCTTCTCAACGTGAAACAAACAATATTGCGGATCCTTTGTTTATTCATGCTGAGCATATCGCAAAAGACTTTTCGTTATTCCCGGATAACTCGTTACCATCCAACACTGAAAATTTAGAGGGTTTGATTGGACGTAAGCGCATCCAGTCAAATTTAACAGCCATAAAAAAACTAAGTGTAGATGCATATATTGCACGTACCGTCTTACCCGCAGAAGACAATAAACGTCCTGGCGTTAAATCTATTGTTGAAGGATTTAACGGAAAAATTGTTACTGAACAATTAAATGGCGCATTTTACAGCGCTGAAATGGAAGTTGATTTTGGTGGTTATACACGTCGAATTGGTATTATTGGGCAAGAGCGTAGTTCAAATAATGGTGCCTGGATGCCTGAGCACCATTTAGCCGCCAGTAAAGCAATTCGTAAATTTGCAGATTTATCACTGCCGATTGTTTACCTGATTGATACACCAGGAGCGGATGCCGGTGAAGAGGCAAATAGTCAAAATCAAGCACACAGTATTTCACAAATGATCACTGAAAGTGCCAACGTTGATGTACCGACCGTGGGTATTGTGGTGGGTGTGGGTTATTCTGGTGGTGCAATTCCACTGGCAACCGCTAATATCTTACTTTCTGTGCGTGATGGTATTTTTAATACTATTCAACCGAAAGGTTTACAAAGCATTGCACGTAAATACAATCTTTCTTGGCAGGAGTGTGCACAGTCTGTTGGTGTTTCTCCTGAAGAGTTATACACCAATGGTTGCATCGATGGCATTGTTGATTACTCGCCTGTTGATCAAGATGAACGCCAACATAACTTACAAAAAGCGATTATCTCAAGTATTTTATCTATCGAATCCACCTCGGTTGATTTTGTACGTAAATACCCAGATATTTTAGTGCATTATAATCGTAGTCTTACGCGTTATTTAGAGCCCTCAAGTAAACTGCTGGAAATTGAAAGCGCATCAGAAAAAGCACATCTATTAGCTAAAAACCCAACGGTACATAACAATGCCTTTGGTACCACGTACCGTTACATGCGTTACCTGACACTGCGCTCACGTATTAAAGCGATTCAACAGAGTGAGTACGGTCGTTTATCAAAAATGACCATTCCTGAAGGAGATCTCAAGGCACGTATTGAAGATGATCGTAAGAAAATATTTGTCAATTGGTTAACTAACCCAGATAAGCTTATCTATGATGATACGCTCAATAAGAACTGGAAATCATTCCTTGCTAAACGCGAAGATAAAAGTGTTGAACGTAATGTATTTACTAAGTTAATTCTTGGTGAGCCGATTGCAAACTATGATAGCGCCCGCAGCACATTATTAATTAACCTAACGTGGTCTTTATATAACCGTTGGAAGAGCAGTGCAGAAGATAACTTCCGCGCCTTGATTGCTCATCTAGAAGATGAAAAAAACGTCCCTTTAACAACGAGTTGGCCAGAACTTGCTGAGTTAACAACCATTGATGTTGTTTGTCATACAGAAATACGTCAATGTTTCATCGTGCATTGTCGTCACATGTTGGTCTTTAATGCTTTATATGACAATACTGTGGGTAATCTTGCATCGATTGCAAAAGAAGCGATGGCAACCAAAGAGTTATCTCGTGATTCAGTGGCATCATTGGTGCGTAGTTCATTAAAAGCGGCGCTTAATAAAGTCAGTGATGATGATTATGAAGAACTAAAAGAAACTTTTAATACTTGGATTGCGAGTTTCACGGATCAAAGCGATCGTGGTGTTATTCTCGCTAAAGTTGAAGAGTGGAAAAGTATTGGTGCACCACAAATGAATGCCAGTTTGTTTGTTATTATTACCTATATCTTCGAGAAAATTTTACCTTCCTATTATGCTAGCCATGAAGATGCTTCACAATATAACGGGGTGATTAATCCTGTCCGTATCGGGCGTCGTAAAGATTTCTGGAATCGCTTAACTATGGGTTACCAAGACCTCTTAATTCAAGCGGTATTACGCAGTGAAAAGAACAAAAAAAACAACTCTCATACAGCCATTTTAGATAAGTTCTTTAGCAATTTTAAAGAGTCTCGTGCAAATCTAATGACGGCGAACTTATTAGAGTTCCCGGGTTTCCGTTTATCGGTTGAAGATGCACTGGATAAAAATATAAAACCTTGTGGTTTAGTTTCGGGTATTGGTGAATTCAAACTCGCCAGCGGTGAAACTCAAAAAGTGGGGGTTGCTGTCTCTAATCTTTCTTTCCAAGCGGGCGCCTTTGATATGGCCAGTGCGGAAAAATTCTGTGCGTTATTAGTTAAATGTGCTGAACAACATTTACCTGTCATCGCATTTATCAGCTCTGGTGGTATGCAAACCAAAGAGGGGGCTGCCGCGCTATTTTCAATGGCCGTGGTAAACGATCGTATCACACGTTTTGTGCGTGATAATGATTTACCTGTGATCATGTTTGGTTACGGCGACTGTACCGGTGGTGCACAAGCAAGCTTTGTAACGCACCCGTTAGCACAAACCTATTACCTCTCGGGCACTAATATGCCATTTGCTGGACAAATGGTGGTGCCTGCCTATCTACCATCCACATCAACACTGTCTAACTATCTTTCTCGTGTTGCAGGGGCAATGGATGGTTTAGTGATTAACCCCTTCTCTGATGATCTTAACGATAAATTAACTGACATTGATGAAAACATGCCAATGCCAACCATTACCATTGAAGAAACAATTGAACGCGCACTAACTGGTTTCATACCGGTTTGTGATATCGATGAAGGTGATTTTGCACAGGCAGATCCCCGCGCATTAATGAAACCTGTTAAGAAAGTACTGGTGCATGCCCGTGGCTGTACCGCGGTGAAATTAATACGTAAAGCACAAGATAATAATATTAACGTGGTATTAGTGGCATCCGATCCTGATATGACCTCCGTTCCTGCGGATATGTTAGGTGCCGGTGATAAACTCGTTTGTCTCGGTGGTAATACATCCGATGAAAGTTACTTGAATGCCGGCTCGGTATTAAAAGTGGCTGAATACGAAGAGGTTGATGCACTTCACCCAGGTATTGGTTTCTTATCAGAAAGTCCGCAGTTTGCCGCTCTTTGTGTTAGCCATAAAATCAACTTTGTTGGTCCAAGTATGACCAGTATGTTAACCATGGGCAATAAGTCAAACGCAATTAAAACCGCACAAGATAACGGTGTACCGGTTGTTCCGGGCTCACACGGTATCTTGACCGGTGCAGAGCAAGCACTTGATATTGCTAACGGCATGGGTTATCCAGTATTGCTGAAAGCGGTCAATGGTGGCGGTGGTAAAGGTATCTTGGTAATTGAAAAATCTGAAGATATGTTCAGCGGTTTTGCACAAGTCTCTGCTGAAGCACGTAGTGCATTTGGTAACGGCGACTTGTACTTAGAGAAATACATCACTTCATTGCGCCACATCGAAGTACAATTATTACGTGATAAATATTGCAATACAAAAGTATTGGGAATTCGTGACTGTTCTGTACAACGTAATAACCAAAAAGTTGTAGAAGAATCGGCGTCAACGATGTTACCAGCAAAACTTAAAGCGCTGGCGATGAAATACACCGCTGCACTTGCTGATGCCGTTGACTATCTAGGTGCGGGAACGGTTGAGTTTATTTACGATCTTGATGAAGATGCTATTTACTTTATGGAGATGAATACACGTCTGCAAGTAGAGCATCCTGTGACGGAAGCGACTTCAGGTATTGATATCGTCAGTGCGCAATATAATATTGCATCGGGTGCGAGTATTGCCGATATGAAACCGGCTAATAAAGGTTATGCTATCGAAGTGCGTGTAACGGCTGAAAAAGCTGCGTTAGACGCTGATGGTATTATGCAATTATTGCCACATCCAGGTAAAGTGATTGAGTACTCACTACCAGAGCAAGACGATATTGAAGTGATTTCAATGATTGCTGAAGGTAAAGAGGTTTCACCTTATTACGATAGCTTGGTTGCACAGTTTATCTGTACCGGTAAAAACCGTAATGATACGGTACAAAAATTACTGATATTCTTAGATAAAGTAGTGATTAAAGGCATCGCAACGAATATCCCATTATTGCAACGTATCCTTCAAGATGAAATATTCTTAAAAGGGGTTTACGATACCACTTACTTACCTAAATTCATGGCAAGGCTCGATCAGCAAGTGATGATTGACGAGATGGAAGCATCGGCTTCAACGGGTGGTAGTGATGTTTCTATCAGCGTTGATGGGAGCAATGAGCTAAAAGTTATCGCGCAAAGTGCGGGGATTTTCTACCGCGCATCATCACCAGCAGAGCCTGATTTTGTACTTGAAGGTGATATTGTTAACATCGATCAAACATTAGGCTTAATGGAAGCGATGAAAATGTTCTCGGCATTATCGTTATCTAGTTTTAATCGCCAAGATGCCATCTTGTATGATGCACAAACGAAGTTCCGTGTTGAGCGTATTATCAATGGAAATGGACAGCAAGTATCAAGTGGCGATCTACTGTACATTGTCACGCCTCTGTAACGTTACCTTCTAGACTAAAAGCCCGTCAATTGACTGGCTTTTTTTATGCCTTTTAAAAATAATTAGTCGATAGTATTTAATAACAATCGTAATAAATAGCAATCAATCTGTAAACACGGTGGCGATTATTCTGTTGTTGAACAGTATAAGCGAATGAAACGTAATGGATATAACGTAATGGATATAACATTAATTTGTAATGATAGCGCGCTCAGTTCAACGGCGAAAAAGCTACGTGAAAAGTGGGGCTTTATTAATCCGAACAGTGAACAATTTCGTTTACACCTCTTACCTGAACACCTTGCGTTAGAGCAACTTGATGATCCCAGTCAAGGGATGGTCTTTGTTGATTTTATTGCTGGTGCAACAGCACATCGACGTAAATTTGGTGGAGGTAAAAACCAAGCAATTGCTAAAGCCGTTGGTTTGAAAGCGGGTGTAAAGATCGATGTTATTGATGCAACCGCCGGACTGGGACGAGATGCTTTTGTTTTGGCATCATTAGGCTGTCATGTCACCCTAGTGGAGCGTTCTCCGGTGGCCGCTGCTTTATTAGACGATGGCTTACAACGCGCTTATTTGAATTTTGAGATTGGAGAGTGGATGCAACAACGTATGCAACTACAATTTGGTTCAAGTGTTGAATACCTAAATAACAATCAAACCGATGTGGTATATCTGGATCCGATGTTTCCACACAAGAAAAAATCGGCATTAGTTAAAAAAGAGATGCGGGTTTTCCAAGGTGTCGTTGGTGCTGATTTAGATGCGGATAACCTGTTAGATGCCGCGCTACAATCTGCTCGTTATCGTGTGGTGGTTAAACGGCCCGATTACGCCCCCTTTTTAGCCGATAAAAAACCAACCATGAGCATTAAAACCAAGAAAAATCGTTTTGATGTCTATGTGAAGCAGGCAATGCCAACGGCTTCTTCCCCAGTTTCCTAGATACTTTCAAAGTGTTTGTCGCTGAAACCATACTATGACATAAAACAACCATAGTTTGACAAATTTAAAGCATACTCTGACATAAAAAACGCTTTGTAATTTTATTACAAAGCGTTTTTTGATTTTTAATCAATAGGTTGCTAGGTAAATATAACCATATGCTGACAAATTGAATTATTTAATAGGTGAACTATACTTTATATACGTGAAATTATTGGGTTTCTCACATGTATATTCGAGATTTAAGAAAACCATCACCAAATAAAAATGTTTTTAAATTCGCTAGTGAAAAAGTTGGCCAAGCTATCATGTGCGAGAGTACATTAGAATTTGATGCCTGTTTTCATAATGAATATAACAATTCAATTGAAAGTTATGGAACCCAACCTGAAGGATTTAAATATAATTTCAGAGGGAAAATGTTGCCCTACACGCCAGATACTCTCGTTCGATATATAGATAAATCAGAAAAATTCCACGAATATAAACCCTATAGTGCAATTTCATCACCAATATTTCGAGAGAAGTTTATTGCTAGAAAATTGGCCGCGAAACAATTAGGGATTGAACTTATATTGGTGACAGATAGGCAAATTCGAGTAAACCCTATATTAAATAATCTTAAGCTTTTACACCGTTATTCAGGTGTTTATGGAGTAACTTATATCCAACATAAATTGTTACAAGCAATTCAAAAGTCAGGGCAGGTAAAACTTAATGATGTATCTGAAGAGTTTAACTTGTCACTGGGAGAGTCCCGTTCTTTTCTTTATGCACTAATTCATAAAGGTTTTTTAATAGCAGACTTGAGCAACGAAGATCTCACATGTAATCCAACGTTGTGGACTGCTTAATGAAAGATTTTATTGATGAGTTTGATGCTGAAATTGTACCTAAAAAAACAGAAACGGCGACTAAATATGTAAAACTTGACGATGTTCCTATTGCTAAGAGAGATTTAGATACCTTTCCAGAGATACTGAAGGCTGATGCTCTTGATAAATATAAGTTGATTAGCTTAATAGAAAAAGAAAACTTAACTGGGTGGACTCAAAAAAAACTCGATCCTATTCTTGACCGGTTATTGGGAACAAATAATCGACCAAGTTGGCGCACTGTTGTTCGATGGCGTAAACGTTATATTGATAGCTGTGGAGACCTTGCATCCCTTGTTAATAAACAACATAAAATGGGTAATAGAAAAAAGCGTATTGAAGGCGATGAAAAATTTTTTGAAAAGGCATTAGGGCGTTTTTTAGATGCTAAAAGGCCTAGTGTTACAACAGCATACCAATATTATAAAGATTCAATAATCATTGAAAACGAAACTATCATTGATGGTAAAATACCTATCATTTCTTACACTGCATTTAATAAAAGAGTTAAGTCTCTTCCTCCATACCCCGTTGCAGTTGCCCGACACGGTAAGTTTAAAGCAGACCAGTGGTTTGCTTATTGTTCATCGCATATACCACCCACTCGGATTTTAGAGCGAGTTGAAATTGATCATACTCCATTAGACCTTATTCTTCTTGATGATGAGTTAGGCATTCCGTTAGGAAGGCCTTACTTAACGTTACTTGTAGATGTATTTAGTGGTTGTGTTTTAGGGTTTCATTTAAGTTATAAAGCTCCTTCATATGTATCAGCGGCCAAAGCGATTGTTCACGCAGTTAAGCCTAAGTCTCTTGAACACCTGAGCATTAAATTACAAAACGATTGGCCCTGCTTCGGCAATATAGAAAATTTAGTAGTTGATAATGGGGCTGAGTTTTGGTCTAAAAGCCTAGAGCATGCTTGTCAGGAGACAGGCATAAATATTCAATATAACCCTGTGCGTAAACCTTGG
>JBAHZV010000057.1:0-45941 GCA_037132845.1 Psychromonas sp. | reverse complement strand
TCGTCTTCATTCAGCCCATCAAGCCAATCAAAAAAATTGCTATTACAGCCCATTAAGGTAAACAGTAATAAGAAAGGTAAACTTTTATAAACAAATAACACCGCAATCTCTTTTTAATAATAGGGTTATAATAAAGATATTACTTACCTAAAAAGATGAAGCAAGCTAAAATAGGTAATTATCTATATTTTTTCTTATTTCAGGCAGATTCTATGAACGAACTATTAACTATCGCAGAGCAAAACTTAATTTTGCACCGTCATCCAAAGCATAAAAAAGAGACATTACAAGCATGGGATTCTGCCGATGAGTATCTTATCAACCATTTCACTGAAAATGCGCTTGAAAAACAACTCGGTGAAGATGGTCAGCTACTTATCATCAACGATGGTTTTGGTGCTTTAAGCTGTTTCTTTCAACAGATAAAACGCACGACCATCACTGATTCATACCTCTCATTAAGCTCTATTAAGCTTAATATGCAACGTAATAATTGTTCCACAGACAATATTTTGTTACAGGATTGCCTGCAAGACTTTCCTGAAAATGTGAAAGTGGTGTTAATCAAAATACCAAAAACAAATTCATACCTTGAATACCTTTTACAACAACTGCGTGCAGTGATTTCTGCGGACACCATTATTGTGGCCGCCGGCAAAGTAAATATGATTCATAACTCAACACTTGAGCTGTTCGAACAATACATTGGTAGCACTAAAACATCACTCGCTAAAAAGAAATCACGTCTTATCTTTAGCCTTGTTGAACGCCAAAATGTACCCGAGAATGAGATTGCAATTACTTGGGAACTTGAAAAACAACAGTGGAAAATTCATAACCATGCCAATGTCTTTTCCCGTAATCACCTTGATATTGGTGGACGTTATCTTATGGAGAATTTACCCGAGGGTGAATTTGAAAAGATTGTTGATTTAGGCTGTGGTAATGGTGTGGTGGGCATGACCGCAATGGAAACTTATCCAAAGGCCAATGTCACTTTTATCGATGAGTCTTATATGGCGGTTGATTCTGCACGTATCAATGTCATTAAAAACTTCGAAGAAGAGCACAGTGATGCGGCACGTTTTGTGGTTAATAATGGCTTAGTGGGTTTTAAAGCACACAGCTACGATCTGATCCTTTGTAATCCTCCCTTCCATCAACAACAAGTGATCACCGACCACATCGCATGGAGTATGTTTAATGATGCATATTTCTGTTTACAGGGCAATGGTGAGCTAGTGATCGTGGGTAATCGTCATCTTGATTACCAAGATAAATTAGAGCGTATTTTTGGTAACTGTGAACTCGTGACTGAAAACAAAAAATTCGTTATTTTACGTGCGGTAAAAATGGATTAATTCTCTCACCATAAATAATCAATAAAAAAAGCCACTTAATTTTCAGTAAGTGGCTTAATTGTCAGTAGTGTGAATACACGCGATTAGAACAAACCAATCGCATTAACAAAAACAAAGATAATAGCAATCGGTGCGACATAACGTAATAATATCATCACCAACTTAAACTGCCCTTCAGAAAGATTAAACTCTTCTTTTACAACCGCTTCTTTCATAAACCAGCCAACAAAAACCGAAATCAATAACCCACCTAAAGGCAATAAAATATTGGCAGTGAGATAATCTAAACCATCAAAGATAGTTTTTCCTGCGCCCATAAAGGGTAATAAAGTCCATTCTGCACCACTTAATGAGAAAATAGTTAATAGACTTAATAACCAGATACCCGCACCCGCAACCAAAGAAGCTTTAGCACGGGTTAAGCCTTGACGCTCCACAAGGTAAGCGGCTGAGGATTCAAGTAATGCTATCGCAGAGGTAAAAGCGGCAAACACCACCATGACAAAGAATAATGTCCCCACAAAATCACCCATCGGCATCGAACCAAAGGCAATCGGTAATGCTTGGAACAATAACCCCGGCCCCGCACTTGGCTCTAAACCATGTGCAAAAACAATTGGATAAATAGCCAGACCCGCAATCAATGCCACTAAAGTATCAGCAATTGCAATCATGATAGATGTTTTCGCGATGGAGACCCCAGGTGGCAAATAAGCACCATAAACCATCATAATACCGGACGCTAAACTGAGCGTGAAGAATGCATGCCCAAGTGCAATTAACACACCTTCAATGGTTAATCGAGAAAAGTCGACATGAAACATAAATGCGAAGGCAGCAGCAAAATCACCGACGATAGCAGAGTAGATCATAATGCCAACGAGCAAAATAAACATGGCGGGCATTAAATAGGTTACCGCTGTTTCAAGACCATCTTTGACACCTTTTGAAAGCACATAGATCACCGCCACAACAATTAACGTTGTCCACACAAGCAACTGTGACACACTGCTGACAAGATCGCCAAACAGGGAGCCAATTACCTCAGCATTCGTCGCAGGATCAGCGGCAGCTGCACTAAACTCACCAGTACCCGCATAAAAAACATAAGCGACAGCCCAACCCGCAATTACCACATAAAAGCTTAAAATCAAGAAACCCGCTAAGACGCCCATTGAACCTATAATTGACCAATGTGAAGAATGCCCTGATTCTGTCGCAACCATCGAGGCGGCATTGGCAGGCGTAGAGCGACCACGTTTACCGATAGCAACTTCTGCCATCATCACTGGGATACCAATAAAAAGAATACACAGAAGATAAACTAACACAAAAGCACCGCCGCCATTTTCCCCCATGATATAAGGAAACTTCCAAAGATTACCCAGCCCCACCGCAGCCCCTGTTGCTGCTAAAATATAAGCGTATTTATTAGACCATCGATTAGATACGTGTGTTTCAGTATTCATTAAAAACCTTTAAATTATAAAAATTGGGTAGTTTATATAGAATTTAAAGTATGAGTTCAAGCTGATAAGTGTTTATTATTCATCAGAAAATAAGGAACGAAATGTCATTGTATAAATAAGATACGATGACGCTCAAGGCGCATAAAGCAGAATACGTTTAAGTGCTAACAGTAGGAAGATTAAAGGAGATATTATCACGGTACACTTGAGGCATCTACGCTATCCGATTTTTGGCAGAATCATTGAGCACTGACATGAAGAGCAAAGTATTGACAAAAAATTCAAACGCTTAGCAATTGCTCTTTTAATAAGCAGTGACTGCTTTAATCACGGTTAATTTATCCGACATCACTTTGATTATCTGAAACTGAGGCAATGATTTTCGAGCCGTGATTTGATGTATTTGATCAATTAACAGGCATAAAACAAATTCTTTTTCATCCTCTATGACCAGATAAGTTGCCGATTCATGCTTCACTTTTGCAGTCAATATAACATGACTCATCAGATCAAGATTGATTCTATCGTGAGGTTGGCTATCGGTGAATAACCAGCTTTTAGACAGAATAGGTTTATGGAATAACTCAATGGCAAGAATGTGTAATATTATTTTACAAGCCATTTCAGGTTGATAGCTTTTTAAAGCTTGGTGTTCAAATAATTCGATATACCGAGCAACATCCGAAACAGTAAAAGGGATAGGCAAGTGACTCGGCAAAACAAGTTTATTAGGCTGAAAAACGAGATCAATCACGGCACTGCCCATCTGCAATGTTAAGAGAGACTTTTGTTTATCAAATACCCATTGCCAATTGGACTTTGGTATAAAATCCATGTTTCACCTAATGTTAACCTAAAACGCTTAAATATTAACCTGCGATGGAAAGTTAATCAAATATTGTTGATGATATTCTTGACCAGTGGTGGACCTTTATAAATGAAACCACTGTATATTTGCACTAAGCTTGCACCGGCATCAATTTTCTCTTTGGCGGCAATCACACTATCAATACCACCAACACCAATAATGGGAATTTCGCCTTTTAGGTGTGTTGCAAACTTTTTAATAACCAGCGTACTTTTACTTTGTAGTGGACGACCACTTAGACCACCGGCTTCTGATGCATGTGACATACCTTTGATCATACTTCTATCAAGTGTTGTATTGGTTGCAATTAAACCATCAATTTTATACTCAAGTAATGAGTTAGCAATAGATTCTATCTCTTCATCACTTAAATCTGGCGCCACTTTTAAAGCAAGTGGTACGTATTTATCATGTTTTTTATGTAATTCAGCTTGGCGTTTTTTGAGTGTAGAGAGCAAATCATCTAACGCGGTACCATATTGCAACGTGCGTAGCCCTGGTGTGTTTGGAGAAGAGATATTGACCGCAATATAATCAGCATAGGCATACACTTTATCCATGCACAAAAGATAATCATTTTTCCCATCTTCAATGGCGGTGGTAATATTTTTGCCAATGTTAATACCAATAATACCTTTGTAATTGCTGTCTTTAACATTATTAATAAGATTATCAACACCGTGGTTATTAAAACCCATACGATTAATAATACCTTCTGCCTCTAATACCCTAAATAAACGAGGCGAATCATTACCAGGTTGCCCAACAGGTGTTACCGTGCCAACTTCAACATGACCAAAACCCATTGCACCAAAAGCGTCAATACATTCACCATTTTTATCCAGACCGGCTGCGAGCCCTAAAGCATTCGGAAAAGTGAGCCCCATAACGTCAACTGGACGCGACTGGACTTTTTGACGATAAAAAAGATCCAAAACGGTACCGTGAGTCATTTTTAATTGTTTAATAGAAATGTCATGGGCTTTTTCAGGGTTTAATAGGAATAAAAAACTACGCATAATACGGTACAACATAATAAAGGCCTTTAAGATAAGAAGGGGTAAAAAAACATCTCTATTGTACCGCTAAATGAACAAAAAGAATCAGTTATTTTATATTTAGATGCTGATAAGCATGCACTCGCACTCGCCACCCTTTTAGCCAAGCTTCTTCATTGCGTGGTGCATTTTTTACCCGCCGAGTCAGAATTTCATCAGCAGCATATGCAAAATTACGCAACGGATTGTCATGATTGATGGGCATCGCTAACAAGACTTGCTTTAGTCCCCAACCTTGTCCTTGATAAGACTCCTTCACCTCAAGACCTTCACCTTTAAAATTAACATAATCAAGCAGCACAAACGTACCTTCTACCGTGGCAAGCTGTGTTAGCTGAGTATTAATACGTTGTTGCTCTAGAGCGGTGCTATTGGCAAGAATAAGGGGAATTGCCTTTTCAAGGCGCTGGATAATAAAACGGACTTGCACCGTTAACTGCTGACTGAGTAATAAACGAAGCTCAGTTAACTGCTTGCCATCAAACTGTTCATAAAACTGCTCTAATGAAGCCCAAGGAGCATGTTCGCTCTGGGTTAACCATAATGGTAAAACAACGTCATTTTCGAGCATAAACTGCAGTAATTGTGGGAATTGCTCTTTAAAAGGACCTTTTTCAGCTGTTGGGTACCAAATAAAGTGCCCTAACCCTAACGATGGAAAGTCTTCATTTTTATTCCAAGTGGTTAAATGCTCAATTTTTTGTTGCCCTTCATTTTTCCAAATAAGGTTACCGAGTTGCAGAGTTTGTTGTTGAGTAAGCTTGATAGAATAAGGTGCGCTGAATAAAAAAGGACTACAAAAACAAAAGAATAGAATAAATATTTGTCGATACATTTAATTTGACCTAAAGCAAAATAGATTTATTAGACTACAAAATGAAAACCCATGCTGTCCATAATTGACTCACGTTTTTCTTGGGCAGCGACGCGCATGTAAGCATTCACCGCACCCATCTGTTTCGAGCTAGGTTGATCATAACCAAGGCTATCGTACAAGCTGTCTTGCTGGGTTGCAGAAAGCACCATAGAAAAGGGCTCAGGTTTGGTTTTTTCAACAACAGGCACCACTTCACGCACATTTTCAGAGGCAACGTTTTTACTGTTACTGCTCTTATTAATGTGGCTTGTGTTGAGTGCTTTTGTTACAAAATTGGTATTATTTACAATTGCCATAAGCGTTCCAAATAGTACCCCGTTTTAGAGGTGTCTCTTTTGCTTTAAAAATAACGACTGCTATTGCCGCCCTGGTAGTTTTTTCCAAGTCACTTTATCACGCAAATAAACAGGGGTCGCTAATTCAGGTTGTACCAATAAACCTTGTTTTACATCCACCATCACCTGCTCAAGCATATAACGCGATGATGGAAATTCAATCTCTAATAAACGTGCATTAGCATAGTATACTAACAGTTCAGGGTATGCTTTCCAACCAGTGCCAACTAACGCTGAATTTTCAGCGACCGTTAACTGTTGTGCCAAAAGATCAACAGGTTTGATAACAACTTCTTCTTTTTTGAGTGTCATTAATTCGTCAATCAGTTGGTAATGAGCATAATAAACTTCACCCATTCTTGCATCAATAGCAGCGTAAACATCTGATACTTGTTCAGTTTTATAGGCTTGTTGGGCCATTGCCTGCAATGTTGATACACCTACCATTGGTTTTTCAATCGCGAATGCTAAACCTTGTGCAATACTAATGCCAATTCTGACGCCGGTAAAACTACCCGGTCCACGACCATAAGCAACCACATCAATATCAGTAATGGCTAATTCAGCTTGTGCTAAAACAGATTCGACCGTGGGTAATATTTTGGTGGTGTGCTCACGGGGGGCAAACATAAAGCTATCTTTAATAACCTGCTCAATATCATTTTGTTTTAGCACGGCAACAGAGCAAGCTTCCGTTGAAGTATCAACACATAATATATTTAACTTTTTAGACATAATTACCCTGTTTATAGGACGCTATCAACACAAACTTTTGTGCCTTAATAACGGCTATACTAATCAATATTTTTTAGAAATGAAATCGCATTATCTAATGAGCGAGTACGTGGCATGCACGGTAAACTATTCAAGAAAAGATTGCCATATTTACGTGTGACTAAACGATTATCACAAACAATCAATACACCTCTATCTTGCTCAGCACGAATTAAACGCCCTATTCCCTGCTTAAAAGTGATCACCGCTTGTGGCAGTTGCACATCAAAGAAAGGGTCTTTGCCTTTTAACTGCGCATCTTCAATACGTGCTTTGAGCAACGGTTCTTCAGGCGAACTAAAAGGAATTTTATCAATAATAACACAGGATAAGACCTGTCCGCGTACATCCACGCCTTCCCAAAAACTGCCCGTCGCCACTAACAGCGCATTACCAAGCTCGACAAATTCTTCAAGTAATGCCTGCTTGCTTTTTTCACCTTGTAATAAAACCGGCATGGTCAGTGTTTGTCTAAAACCCGTTGCTAATTGATTCATCATTGCATGGCTGGTACACAAAAAGAAACAACGCCCTTTACTGGCGCGAATTACCGGTGCAAGTTGCTCAACTAATTTTGTTGCAAGTCCAGGTGTACCAGGCTCAGGTAATAACCTGGGTACCACAAAGAGTGTTTGTGTAGCATAATCAAAGGGGCTATTTAACTGGAGACATTGGCTATCTTGTAATCCTAATAAATCAGTGAAATGGTTAAATTTACCTTTCACGGAGAGTGTTGCTGAGGTAAATATCCAACTTGCCTGCTTTTTTTTACATTCAACCTGAAAGCGTTCTGCCACACTTAATGGGGTGATATTTAACGAAAAATGTTGTCTTGTGCAATCAAACCAATAACTAAAGCCGCTTTCATTGACGTTATTTAACTTTTTAAATAACAGTGTAAATTGATTCAAACGCTCAAAACAATGATCTAAGACTTCACTTTTCCCAAGTCGCGCAACCAATACCTCCTTTAAGAAATTCATCACTTGTAATAAACGTTGTGCATGCAGTTGCATTACTCGCTCATTGGATTTTTCACGCCAGCTACCCGTGCCTTTATCAATGGCAAAGGCTAAACGAAAATCTAATGCTGCCACACGCAATTGCTCGGCCGCTTTAGAAACCTGTTTTGCTTCTCGAAGTTCAGTGCGATAGACAAATTCTATATCTTTGGCCAGTTCTATTAACTGTCGACTAGAAAGTGATTCACCAAAATAAAGGCTCGCAATATCGGGCAACTGATGTGCTTCATCAAAAATGTAAGTACTTGCTTCTGGAATTAACTCACCAAATCCCGTTTCTTTGACGGCTAAGTCGGCAAAAAACAAGTGGTGATTGATGACCACAAGATCCGCTTGCATCGCTTTTTTACGTGCTTTAACAATAAAACAATCATCAAAACTGGGGCACTCGCGCCCCGAGCAGTTATCGTTATTACTGGTAATAGAAGGAATAATAAAGGCATCTTCAGGCAAATCATCAATTTCAGCGATATCACCGGTTTTAGTTGAAAGTGACCAGTTTTTTATTTTGACTAATTCAATCTGTAGCGACTTTTCTTTATGCTTACTCTC
This sequence comes from Psychromonas sp., assembly GCA_037132845.1. GTDB lineage: Bacteria > Pseudomonadota > Gammaproteobacteria > Enterobacterales > Psychromonadaceae > Psychromonas. Next base: position 37,625 of record JBAHZV010000057.1, on the reverse strand, counting down.
AAGCATAAAACGGTTTAAACGCTCATTACACAGGTAATTACTGCGCCCCTTTAATAAGGTCACGGATCCCGTGAATTGGGTTGCCTTGATCAGCAAGGGTAAGTCTTTGATGTATAACTGCTCTTGCAAAGCTTTACTGCCCGTGGAAATAATTATTTTTGCGCCATCGGATTTATCAAAAGACAGTAATGCGGGTGCTAAATAAGCAAAGGTTTTACCGGTACCCGTTTCCGCTTCCACTACCAGTGTTTTTTTACTTTTAATGACAGATGCAACAGCCTGTGCCATCTCAACCTGTGCATCACGGGCAATAAAATGGGGTAATATTTGACTTAATGCACCTGATGTGGAAAAAAAAGATGAGATCAACGTGACTGCTCTTGATGAGTGAATAATTACCTGTATTCTACTTCAGTTAATCATAATTAATAAGAAGAATATTGATGCATGCATTACCTGGTCTGCTCGGCCTTGAATTTAAAACCATCAATGCGATGGTGAATATTTATTGTCATCGATTTTATAAAGGAGAGGGACAATGCCAGCCGTGTCATGATTTTTTAATTTATGCCAATGAAAAGTTAGATCGGTGTCCTTATGGTCAACACAAGCCAACCTGTAACAAATGTCCCATCCATTGTTATAAACCCGCACAACGTAAGCTGGCAAGAAAAATCATGTGTTTTGCAGGGCCAAGAATGTTATTCATCCACCCAATTCTTGCGATTAAACATCTGCGATCGGAAAAACGTCCCGTCAGCAATGAAATACCAGAAAAATCAAGTAATCGCCATCTCAGAAAAATTAAACCTTAATGTCAATAGTGGATCGTGATTCAGGCTCACTGGGCGGTTCCTCTTTGACTTTAATTTTTTGCAAAATATGGATGCTTTCTGCGACATCTTCTGGGGAGCTGTTATTGTTACGATTTGATGCTTGATATTTTTTAAGCTTTTGATTCGCTAGTTTATTCTCGTGAAAAGGCTTAAAAACATAACTTCGATTGATAAATTGTGTGATCAGGTGTTGGCTCATAATCCCTCCATACAACAAATAATTGACCGATACCCGTTATCATTCACGTTGCACAATTCAGCAAGCCATTCGCTTGAAAAGCATTTTGATTGCTAACGGGTCTATACTCTTTTATCGGCAAAAGGAGTAAAAACTTTACTTTAACGCTTGGATGCCATTTCGCGTAAAACCTGTTTCTCTTGCACAGAAAGAAAGGCAACTTCTAAGCCATTGATTTGTGCTTGGCGAATCTGCGCTTGCGACAAACCAACATTAGGTGCGGCCACTTTATATTCAAAGGGTAATTCAATCCCTTCAACGGCAGGATCATCGGTATTAATGGTCGCCAAAATACCCTGCTCTAGAAAGGTCTTAATAGGGTGTTTTTTAATATCAGTGACGGTGCTTGTTTGCATATTAGAGGTAATACACGATTCAATTGCTACTTTATTAACCGCTAAATAATCCATCAGTTTTGCATCTTCAAGCGCCTTTACGCCGTGTCCAATACGCACGGCACCTAATTCATTAATCGCTTGCCACATACTTGCAGGCCCAGCAGCTTCACCAGCATGTATGGTGACTTGCAAACCTGCATCACGCACTTGTTTAAAATGTTGGGTAAATAACTCGCCAGGTTGACCTAACTCATCCCCTGCTAAATCAATCGCCACTAAATTATCTTTATGTGAAAGTAGTGCGGCTAATTCTTGCGCGCAGGCTTGTTGACCAAAAGTACGACTTAATATACCTATCAAATTGACTTTGATATTAAAATCACGGCAACCAGTTTGTAGACCATCAACAACGGCTTCAACAACACCAGCAAGCGGTAAGTTATGTTTCATGGCCATATAATAAGGCGAAAAACGAAGCTCAGCATAATCGATTTGTGCATTTTTAGCGTCTTCGACATTTTCATAAGCAACACGACGGCAGGCATCAAGATCACCTAACACGGCCACTCCCCAATCTAACTTCGATAAAAAAGCAACTAAGTCAGGCTCCGTTTCTACAATCTGTACAAAAGGACGTAATAATTCAATACTATTAGCAGGTAGGGCTAAATCAAACTTTTGCCCAAGTGCTAAAATAGTCTCAATACGAATATTGCCATCAAGGTGGCGGTGAATATCGGTAAGAGGCAAATTTTTAGTGATCATATTGTACTCCTTAAATATTAAATCATCACATGAGTATAATTGAGTATGCTCTTAATAGGCAGCGGTTAGCCCTATTATTTACAGCATTTGTGGTTTGCCAGAATACAAACAAGCAACAAAAAAGGCATTGTCATGGTCAGCACGTCTAAAAACTAACTTGTATTTAATGAGCAGATCTTTACAATGCCTACTTTCAAAGAGAGTGAGGAACAAACTATGAACCGCAAGAAAAAATTGAATAAAATTCTTAATGCACGCATTAAAAAAATGAACGCAAAAAAAGCACCAAGTAATAAAAAAGCTTACATTAGTAAAGCTGAGCGCGCAAAGCTTGAAGTGGCTGAAGAAAATAATAACTCGCAACTAATCACTGAATAGCAATCACTTTTCAGTGATTCTGAAAGAGGTAAACATCGCCACTAAATAAGCACGCTTTGCTCACAACTATTTTATACTCCCAGCGCAAGACTTCCAATAAAAAAATAATCATCCTCATTACAGAAAACAATGGCACAAGATTTGCATTCTTTGTTAATTAACAATGCTTCATTATCAATTGCTGTATAACGCGTCAAAATAGCGACAAAGCAGTCATTTAATGCAAGCTAACACAGTAAAAAACAGGCGCGTTGTTGCCTATGGATGATTAATTATGCACAAAAATATAATCACTTTAAATAAAGTCACAATTGGTATGATACTTTGTAGCACACTGCTTTCTGGTTGTTCATCAATCGTAAAAGGCACCGATGCTATCAAGCAATCAGTGCAAGAAAAACAAGATCAAGAGCAACGTCAAGTCACCGGAAGCACTAATAACAGTTCGCCGATTCCAGGAGACCCTTATTACGCACCGATTGAGCCGCGCAAAGATCCGATGCAACTTGAGATAACAGGCTCTTTATTTAACGCCCAGCTTTCTACTGATTTATACAGCTACGCGCCAAAATTTTCACTCGGTGACACCATCAATGTGGTCTTAAATGAAGAAACAATCGCCACTAAATCGGCCTCCTCTAATCTCTCCAATGGCACTAATTATAATCTGGATCCGATTGTTGTTCCGGGTGGAAACTTAACCACTAATGGCAAAGAGGTCGAACTTGGTATTGCCCAAGAGCAAGACTTTACTGGTGAATCAGGCAGTAGCCAAAGCCATAACATTTCCGGTCGCATTACTGTCTCTGTTATCGAAATTCTCAATAACGGTAATTTAGTGGTGCGTGGTGAGAAATGGTTAGTCATCAATAATGGTAAAGAATATATCCGTCTAACCGGCATCATCAGACCATTAGATATCACCGAGGACAACTCCGTCGAATCTTACCAAGTAGCCGATAGTCGCATTGAATTTAGTGGCACCGGTGAACATGCTGAGATACAAACGCGTGGCTGGTTATCTTCAATGTTTAGTGGCAATTTGTGGCCAATTTAAGGATTTAGTCGTGAATAAAACAAGCAAACATATATTAATAATAAGCGCGTTAATGGTGATGTCATTCAACTTGCAAGCGCAATGGTTTTCAAGCGATGGCCAAGCAGCAATAATTTCGGGCGAGATTGATACATCACGGGATAATGCAATTTCTAATGCGCTACTTTCTATCATGTATAAAGCAGGCACCAGTATTGAAAGTATTCAAGTAGTGAAGTCTGGCGTATTAAAAGTCAATGAGTTAACCATTAAAACTAACGGTGAAATTCATGATATGCGCCTTATCAGCGAAAGAGTTGCCGATGGGATAATACATGTCAATATTCAGGCTGATTTATACCCATTTTCCCTTTGCCCGCAAGAGAAATATGCAAAAACGATGTTTGTTGGCCCTTTTCATTTAAAAACCAGAAAGCATGCACAATTAGGGGGGATTTTTCACAGTGATGAAGCGATTTCACAGCGTCTCTATTATCAATTAAAACGTGATGCGAAAAAAATAGATCCACGTTATGTTATGACTCAACAAATCGCTTTCACTAAAGATACTCACCACAATATTGAGTTACAAGTTTTAGAAGTGGCACGGCAGATAGCCAGCAAATACGATGTGCAATATTTGCTCTTTGGCACCATTGAAGACATGTCCGATTATTATGAGACCACCAGTTCTTTATTAACTTTGAGAACGCGACACAAACGTAACTTTCAAATGAACATTTATCTGGTAGATGGCATTAACAATGTCACTCTATTCCAAAAAAACTATGCGGCAGTAAGTGATTGGCCCTATGACATGACTCTAAAATTTGATGTCAAAAGCAGTGCGTTTTGGGAGACAGATTATGGCAAAATAATTGATGACAATATCGATCAGGCAATTAATGATGTGCAGCAAGCTCTTTATTGCCAACCTACGATGGCAACGATTATTGCTCAATATGATGATCAAGTGATCATCAATATTGGTCATCGTAATAACGTCAAAAAAGGCGATCAATTTCAATTGATTAGAAGACGTTATGTGACACATCAAAGCAGCCTATTACAAGGACCCGTATTCATCCCAGATGACATATTATTGACCGTTGTCTCATTACAATCCGATCGCGCCATATTAAAACCAAGCAATCCAACGGATATGAACAACATTCAAATTAGAGATATGTTAACACCCGTTGATGAATATACATTACAACGATTAATGAAAGAAAAAAAAGATAAAACTAACAATACAATTGAAAAAAGGAGCTAGTCATGTCGGCACTAAGCGCATTAAATAATATTCAAAATCCATTTGCAAGTCTAACATCCAGTAATGCCACTAATAAAGAAAGTGCAGTTAGCCAAAATGTTTTTGAAGAAGCCTTAAATTCAGCAATCACAGATCAAGGCATCACATTGCCTAGCGCGGCAAAATTGGCGGCCAGTAGTGATTTAGAGACCCAGTCACAAGAAACATCAAAATCTATTTCAACGAAAGACAGTATTGAAAGTGTATTTAGTGGGTTGGGCATTGGCATTGCCAGTTCTTTGTTCGCAGCCTTATCGGGTGATGATAGCGCCACTGCGGTCACCCCAGCAGCAGGGACAGAAGAGGTGGCCGCCACTGATGCAGATACAGATGAAACGGCAGAGGTTGATGCATTGGCAGAGACGGATGAAGCAACAGATACAGATGAAACTGCGGATGCTGATGCGGATACAACGGCGGATACGGATGAAACAGCAGACACAGGCAACGCTGAAGATACCGAGGAGGAGAAGGAGGCAACACTATTCGGAACAGTGGGCTCTTTTATGCCGGGTAGCAAAGCGGTCTCGTTGGCAGCTTCCTCACTATCATCAATAGAGAGTTTATTCTTAGGTGATGACGATGAAAAAGAAGAAGCTAAAGCATAAATACAGGAAATAGCGGAAGATTATAAATATATCGTCGTTATTCTGAAAAAACAGTTCACTTTTAAAGGCTAGATTGATACTCTAGAGGCAATTAAATAAAGAGATTATTTACACCATGACGAAATTTTTCCTGAAAGCATTGCATCATCATATCACCTAATCTTTCAGGATTTTTATTCTTGGAAGATATTTTATATGCTTCCAGTGGTTAACAACAAAATATAAACCCCCGGAAGTTTAATCTTCCGAGGGTTTTTTAGTTTTTATAGTAAGGAAAATGACAATGTCAGAACAACGTTTAAGAATCGCAATACAAAAGAAAGGCCGTTTAAGTGATTCAACGGTTAACCTGCTAAAAGCATGTGGCATCAAAATAAACTTAAATACCCAACGTTTAATTGCCCACAGTGAAAATATGCCCATTGATATTTTACGTGTACGTGATGACGATATTCCCGGGCTTATCATGGATGGTGTTGTAGATCTTGGTTTTATCGGACAAAACGTACTGGAAGAAGAAACCATGATGCGTGCTGTTGCGGGAGAGCCCGTTGCACATAAAGTGGTCAAGAAACTTAATTTTGGTGGCTGTCGTTTTTCTCTGGCGGTGGATAATGACTTTGATTACCAAGGTGTTGAGTCACTTTCTGGGCTTCGAATTGCAACCACTTACGTCCATATTCTTAAACGTTTTATGGAACAAGCAAACGTACCTTACACATCTTGCATGTTAACGGGTTCGGTTGAAGTTGCGCCACGTGCAGGCCTTGCTGACGCTATTTGTGATTTAGTCTCAACAGGGGCGACATTAGAAGCAAACGGTCTTAAAGAAGTAGAAGTCATTTACCGCTCTACTGCAGTACTTATGCAACGTGATCAAGCATTATCAACGGACAAACAAACATTAGTTGATCGTATTCTGACCCGTATCGATGGTGTACAAACAGCAAAAGAATCTAAATACATTATGCTTAATGCACCAAAAGCAAACCTGCAAGCCATTACCAACTTATTACCTGGCTCTGATTTACCAACGGTAATGGATTTAGCAGGCAGTGATGATCACGTGGCACTGCATGTTGTCAGTAAAGAAAATCTTTTTTGGGAAACAATGGAACAACTAAAAGCATTAGGTGCAAGCTCAATCTTAGTATTACCCATTGAAAAAATGATGGAGTAAATATCATGTCAACTGGAATGAAAACCGTTATTTGGGCTGATTTATCACCTGCAGAGCAGGAAAAAATATTAGCACGCCCAGCAATGGCTGATTCTGCAAAACTGGGTAATACCGTTGCTGATATCATTAAAGCGATTCGCACCCAAGGCGACAGTGCGTTAATTGAGTACACTAAACGTTTTGACAAGTTTGACGGTGATAACTTCACTAAAAATGCAGTTGATATTGAACAAGCAACACAACGTTTAGGCACTGAAATTAAAGAAGCCATTAAAATAGCTTACCAACAGGTCGTGAAATTTCATCAAGCACAAGTGCAAGATGTGATTAAAGTGGAAACAATGCCCGGTGTTGTCTGCGAAATGCACACACAAGCCATTGAATCTGTTGGTTTATACATTCCAGGCGGTAGTGCACCACTACCTTCAACCGTTATAATGACCGGCGCACCAGCACAAATAGCAGGTTGTACACGATTAGTATTATGTACCCCACCGCCAATTGCTGATGAAATTTTATATGCAGCATCCTTGTGTGGCGTAGATGAAATCTACACAGTTGGCGGCGCGCAAGCGATTGCCGCCCTTGCGTATGGCACACAAACCATTGCACCCGTTGATAAAATATTTGGTCCGGGTAACGCCTTTGTGACCGAAGCAAAACGCCAAGTGAGTAATGACTTTGCTGGCGCTGCCATTGATATGCCAGCCGGCCCTTCGGAAGTATTAGTGATAGCCGATAAAGAGGCGGATGCCGCGTTTATCGCCGCGGACCTATTATCACAAGCGGAGCATGGTCACGATTCACAATCTATTTTAGTGACACCTTGCGCGAATATTGCCAAGCAAACTGCACTAGAAATTGAAAAACAATTAGCCCTATTAGCACGTAAAGAGATTGCAGAAAAAGCAATCGCACACAGTGTGAGTATTGTTTGTTCTGATATACAAGAAGCGGTGCAAATATCTAATCGTTATGCGCCTGAGCATTTAATTATACAAACAAAAAATCCACGCGCCCTACAGCCCACACTCAAAAATGCGGGTTCCATCTTTTTAGGTGCTTGGACGCCGGAATCCGTGGGTGATTACGCCAGTGGTACAAATCATGTATTACCTACTTACGGTTATACACGCACCTATTCAAGTCTTGGTTTAGCAGACTTTGTTAAACGCTATACGGTGCAAGAGTTAACGGCTGAGGGTTTACGTCGCTTGGCACCAACGGTTACTTGTTTAGCGGATGCAGAAGGCCTCACGGCGCATAAACGCGCGGTCACTATTCGTATCGATAAGCTAAACGAAAAAAATTAACATAAAAAGGGAAGATGTTTCTTTTCATTTTTCTCCTTTAATAATGATTGCCTATTAGGAAAGATGTAACGCCATGAGTGATATAAAACGCCTCGCCCGTCAAAACGTGCAAGCCTTAACCCCCTATCTTTCTGCACGTCGTATTGGTGGCAATGGGGATGTATGGTTAAACGCCAATGAAGCACCCGATTGTAGCGAATACCAATTAGATTCAAGTAACCTCAACCGTTACCCAGAATTTCAGCCCCCTGCATTAATAACGGCCTATGCAAGTTATGCTTCCATTAATGGGGCCTCAATTACCCCAGAGCAAGTCCTTTGTAGCCGTGGCGCAGATGAAAGCATTGAAGTATTAATCCGCACTTTTTGTGAAACAGCCTCAGCGACAACCCCAGGCGACACTATCTTAATTTGCCCTCCGACCTACGGCATGTATGCGATTAGTGCAGAAACTTGTGGTGTACAAGTTGATGAAGTGGCATTAGATGCGAACTTTAATGTTGATTATAGTGCGGTAGAGCAAGCGGTTAATGCCCCTAATAGCCAAGTTAAAATTGTATTTTTATGCGCGCCCAATAACCCCACGGGTAACGTGCTTGATAAAAGTAAACTGCTTAAGCTACTGCAAGCCACCACCGGCAAAGCACTGATTGTGGCCGATGAAGCTTATATTGAATTTTGTCCCGAGTTTAGCCAAGCCGACCTTATCAATACGCATGAAAATTTGGTGTTAACACGCACGCTTTCAAAAGCGTTTGCATTAGCCTCCATTCGTTGTGGTTTTACCCTCGCGCAAGCACCGGTAATTGAGATGATGAGTAAAGTGATCGCCCCTTATCCCGTGCCAGAGCCCGTGGCACAAATTGCAACACAAGCATTATCGGTGCAAGGTTTAGAGATAATGCGTGAACGCGTGGCTATTTTAAATAATAACCGCATGGTTTTAGCCAACGCACTGCAATCATTAACCTGTGTCGCTGAACTGTTCCCCGCGACGGGTAACTTTGTGCTGGTGCGTTTTAAGGACGCTAAAAAAATATGGCAAGCATTTACTGAAAACGGCATTATTATGCGTGATTTCACCGCTAAACCTCGTCTTGAAAATTGTATTCGCATCACGGTCGGCAATGTCGAAGAGATGCAAAGAACACTCAAAATATTAAACTCACTGTAGGAAGTAAAAAATGAGTCAACAAAAATTTCTTTTCATTGATCGTGACGGTACATTAATTGATGAGCCAATCAGTGACAAGCAAGTAGATAGCTTAGAAAAACTGGTTTTTGAACCTTACGTGATCCCAAGTTTATTAGCACTGCAAGATGCAGGTTATGTCTTAGTCATTGTTTCCAACCAAGATGGCTTAGGTACAAAAAGCTACCCACAAAGTGATTTTGATATTCCACAAAATAAGATGATAGAAATTTTCGCTTCTCAAGGTGTTCAATTTGAAGCCACCTTACTTTGCCCACATTTCCCAGAAGATAACTGCCATTGCCGTAAGCCACACTTAGGCATGGTGAAAGAGTATTTACAGTCTGGACGTATTGATCATAAAAACTCCTTTGTGATAGGTGATCGCCAAACTGATATTGGTCTGGCTGAAAACATGGGCATCACAGGCATTTTATACAATAAAGAAACACTGGGCTGGAAAAAAATTGTTCATCAGCTTACCTCAAAAGGTCGCACGGCGACGGTGGTGCGTAAAACCAATGAAACTGATATCAAAGTCTTTGTTGATTTAGACACCCGCGGTGAAAACAAAATTGAAACTGGCATGGGATTCTTTGACCATATGTTAGATCAAATAGCCACCCACGGCGGTTTTCAAATGCATGTATCCGTTGAGGGTGATTTACATATCGATGATCACCACAGCGTTGAAGACACCGCACTGGCATTAGGTGAAGCATTAAATATCGCACTGGGTGATAAACGAGGTATTGGTCGTTTCGGCTTTGTTTTACCCATGGATGAAACGAAAGCCAGCTGCACACTGGATTTATCGGGTCGCCCTTTCCTGAAATTCAAAGCAAATTTCCCACGTGAATTAGTGGGTACGATGTCGACGGAAATGGTTGAGCATTTTTTCTACTCATTAGCACAGGCAATGCGTGCAACGCTACATTTAGAAGTAGAAAATGGCAATGCCCACCACATGGTTGAAGGTTTGTTTAAAACATTCGGCCGTACGCTACGCCAAAGTGTACAGATTATTGGTACTGACTTACCCTCAAGTAAAGGTGTTTTATGATCGTTATCATTGATACGGGTTGCGCGAATCTTTCCTCTGTGCGTTTTGCCATTGAGCGTTTAGGTTATAAGGTAACGGTCAGTAAATCCCCGGAAATTTTACAACAAGCAGATAAACTTTTTTTACCCGGTGTTGGCACCGCGAAAGAGGCCATGGCGAATCTTGTTGAGCGTGACTTGATTGAACAAGTTGTTAAATTAACACAACCTGTTTTAGGTATCTGTTTAGGTATGCAAATGTTAGCAGAGGCCTCTGAAGAGTCCTTTGGCGAGCAAACAACTATCAAAACCTTAGGTCTGGTTGAAGGCACAGTGGCGAAGATGGATGTTGCACCATTGCGTTTACCCCACATGGGTTGGAACCAAGTGACACCACAATTAGATAACCCATTATTTAAAGATATCCCCGCGGGCAGTTACTTCTATTTTGTACACAGCTATGCCCTACCAGTAAATAACAATACCATTGCTAGTTGTGATTATGGCTCGCCATTCACGGCGGCGGTCAATAAAAATAATTTTTATGGGGTACAATTTCACCCAGAGCGGTCAGGGAAAGTCGGCGCTCAGTTAATTAAAAACTTTTTGGAGCTTTAATATGATCATCCCAGCATTAGATTTAATCGACGGTAAAGTGGTACGTTTATACCAAGGCGATTACGCACAAAAAACCGTTTACAGCGAAGATCCCCAAAGCCTCTACACTACCTACAACGAACAAGGTGCCGATTGGTTGCATTTGGTTGATTTAGATGGTGCAAAAGATATTACTAAACGCCAATTAAGCGTCATTAAAAGCCTCATTAAAAACACCCCTGCGAAAGTACAAATTGGAGGAGGTGTACGCACTGAAGAAGACGTAAAAGGTCTTTTAGATGCGGGTGCACAGCGTGTTGTTATTGGTTCAACGGCGGTGAAAGAGCCAGCGATGGTTGCGGCTTGGATGGAAAAATATGGTCCTGAGCACATTGTATTAGCCCTTGATATTAATATTGATGCACAGGGGAATAAAATTGTTGCCGTATCAGGCTGGCAAGAAGACAGTGGTCAAACCATTGAGTCATTACTTGAAATCTACATGAAAGTGGGTTTAAAACATGTACTTTGTACGGATATATCAAAAGACGGCACCTTAACGGGCTCTAACGTTGATTTATACAAAGAGATGGTTGTTGCCTTCCCAAGTGTGGCATGGCAAGCATCGGGTGGCATTGGTTCATTGGATGATATCGCCGATGTCGCACGCTCTGGCGCACAAGGCATGATAGTTGGGCGCGCACTGTTAGAAGGTAAGTTTACTGTGAAGGAGGCAATACAATGCTGGCAAAACGCATAATTGCTTGTCTTGACGTTAAAAATAGTGAGGCACAAAAAGTTGTCACGCTTGACGACAATTTCACACAGGAGATGAGCAAATGTTAGCAAAACGAATTATTCCTTGTCTTGATGTTAAAGACGGTCAAGTCGTTAAAGGTGTACAGTTTAGAAACCACGAAATTGTTGGTGATATTGTGCCACTGGCAAAACGTTACGCAGAAGAAGGCGCTGATGAGCTGGTATTTTATGATATTACCGCCAGCTCTGATGCACGCGTTGTTGATAAAAGCTGGGTAAGTCGCGTTGCTGAAGTGATTGATATTCCTTTTTGTGTCGCGGGTGGCATTAAAACCGAAGAAGATGCTCGCCGTATTCTCGAATTTGGCGCGGATAAAGTGTCCATTAATAGCCCTGCCCTTGCGGATCCCAGTTTAATTAACCGCTTGGCTGAAAAATTTGGAACTCAATGCATTGTTATTGGCATCGATTCCTATTTTGATGAAGAGACTGGCCAACATCAAGTTAAGCAGTTCACTGGCAGTGAAAAAGCAACCGTGACCACCAAATGGAACACTTTTGACTGGATCAAAGAAGTGCAATCACGTGGCGCAGGTGAAGTTGTATTAAACGTAATGAATCAAGATGGTGTGCGTTGTGGTTATGATATCAAACAACTTAGCCAAGCACGTGCTATTTGCACCATTCCTTTAATCGCTTCTGGTGGAGCGGGTGAAATGGTCCATTTTGCCGAGGTATTTAACCGCGCAGATGTTGATGGTGCGCTGGCAGCAAGCGTATTTCATAAACAAATAATTAATATTGGTGAGTTAAAATCTTACCTTAAAACAGAAAAAGTAGAGATAAGATCATGAGCTTAATGAATGAACAACAATTAACATCACTGGATTGGGCAAAAGTTGCTAACCTCATGCCGGTTATCGTTCAAAACCGTACGTCAGGTAAAGTATTAATGCTTGGTTATGTTAACCAAGCCGCATTAGCGGCCACGCTTGAATCTGGAAAAATGACTTTCTTTAGCCGTACTAAGCAGCGTTTATGGTGTAAAGGTGAAGAGTCAGGGAACTTTTTAAAAGTATTAGAAATCAGCTCTGATTGTGATAATGATACCCTACTTGCAATTGTTGAGCCTGTTGGTCCAACCTGTCACCTTGGCACTGAAACTTGCTTTAAAGGTGAGTTACAACCAGCACTTAGCTTCATTGCAGATTTAGAAAAAGTGATTGCTGGGCGTAAAGGCGCGGATCCAAAAAGTAGCTACACGGCTTCTCTTTATGCGCGTGGTACAAAACGTATTGCACAAAAAGTTGGTGAAGAAGGTGTTGAGGTCGCATTAGCCGCTATGGCCAAAGATATGGATGAACTCACTTGTGAAAGTGCAGATTTACTTTATCACTTAACGGTTTTATTACAAAATGAAGGTCTACAACTTGCAGATGTGGCAAAAAAACTGCAAGAACGTCACAATAAATAAAAATATGAATAAAAAGGAGAGCAAATGCTCTCCTTTTTATTGCTTTTAACCCTGCAATTAATGGCTTTATTTTAGCGGTTTTAATAATTGCTGAATCACTGAAGTTAAACTTAAAAACACAATCAATACCGCCAAAAAAGGCAAGATCAACCACATACTCGGGTGCAACTGTGTGGTTAATTGAAAGCCCCACTTCATTAAGCTAAATAAAATAATCTCCGCAGCAATGGCCGCGACAAAGCCGGCACTAATTGCGAGCAACCCATATTCAGCCCAGAGTGTTTGACTGATTCGTTTTTTACTCGCCCCTAAGGTTCGGTATAGGGTTATCTCGCGTTTACGCTCGCTAAGACTCAAACGTAATAAAGTGAAGATTAATAGAATACCACTCACGATCCCTAATGATGCGAGGCCCGTCAGTGACCAGGAAATCTGCCTTAATAAGCCCTGTATTTTTTTACCCATGCTGCGAAAATCCAATAAACTAACCGTTGGATAGAAGTGTGCAAGTTGATTTAATAATTTATTTTGTGTCTGCTCAACCCTAAAACTGAGCATCCAAGTTGCGGGTAAATCTGCAATAACATCTTCACTAAAAATGAAAATAAAATTAGGCTTCATGCTTTGCCATTGTAGGCTTCTAATAGAGTTTACCGTTGCTGAAAAATGCTGACTATTGGCAGAAAAGGTTAAAACATCTCCCACCTTGATATCTAAGTTATTCGCCACCTTCTGCTCTACTGATACCGTTTTTTCAGAAAGGATCCTTTGCCCTGCTATTAACTGGTTATAAACAGGTATTTGCTTCGCCCAAGTAAAGTTAATCTCACGCTTTAAGATATTAAATTTTTCCTCTTTATAGGCAATATGATCATTAACATTTTGTTGATTAACCTGTGTGATCCGACCGCGAACAATGGCAAAAGCATCACTACGCGGAAACTCCAGTGTATCCACTTTTTGTAAGTAAGCTTGTTGTTGCTCAGGGCTAATATTAACCGCAAAGACATTAGGTGCATCGGGCGCGAGTGTTTGTTGCCAATCCCCTAATAAGTCACTTTTAACTAACCAAATAAGGGCAATTAACATTAACGAGCCAGATAACGCAGACAGTTGCATCATGCTATTTTTAGGCGAACGATTAATACGACTCAAGGCCAAACTAAACGCGACATTCCATTTGAATTTTCCTAGTAATTTTAATAAGGCATAACTTAGTAGCGCTAATAAAAGGAATAACAGTAATAAGCCCACTAGCACTGTCCACACTAATATATTCGCGCCATAAAAAAGAATAAAGGCACTAATAGGTAACAGTAATAACCACCAGCTTTTCTTTGAGAAATTTATTTTTTGTTGTTGAATAACATTCATCGCCGGTGCGTCTAGTAAACGGGTAAGAGGAATTAACAAGGCCGGCAAACCAATACAGAACGCCACACCAATGGCAAACATAAACGGTTGTAAACCCGCACTTGGTAGTTGCAAAGGCAAAATACCGGCCAGTGGTAAACGCAGTAAAAACTCTAAACATAACCCTAAGATGCTACCCGCAACAAACGCCACCACAAACATGATCAGCACTTGGGTGCTTAACCATAAACGTAACCATGCTCTACTCGCCCCCATACTTTTAAGCATTGAAACTGTTTCACTTCGATCTCTTGCATAATGCGAACAGGTTAAGGTCAGTGTCACGGCAGCCATTAAAATAACCATCAAAATAGTCAGTGATAAGTATTGCTTGGCTTTCTCAAGTAAACGGGCGGTGCGCCCTTGCCTATTTTCATCAATCCAAGATTCACCCATTTGTAATGGATAGTCTTTTTTTAACGCCAGCAAGGATGCCGGACTACCATTAATAAATAAACGATAAGCAACTCGGCTACCCACTTGTACGGCCCCGGTTTTTGCCAGATCACTCTGATGAATAAATAAATTGGGGATGCTATTAAAAGGATTATAAATTAGCTCAGGCTGATCTTTAATTACACCTGTAATCGTTAAGTCCGCATCACCGATAGCAATCGTCACGCCGATTTCAGTCTCTAATAACGCCATTAAACGTGCGGACAGCCATAATTCCCCCGGATTGACTTGATGTTTTAATTCCTGATTTGTCGTGCTTAAATTAAGTGCGCCACGTAATGGGTAGTTACTTTCGACACTTTTAACGCTCACCAACTGCATTTTTTGTTCACTAAAAGCCATGCTTTGAAATTTGCTTTGTAAAGAGACAGTGAGACCTGCTTGTTGTGCTTTGACTAATAAGGTTTGTGCAATAGGGTTAGCTGATTTAAAGACCAAATCTGCAGCTAATAAAGAACGGCCATGGTTGGTCATCACTTTTTCGACACGTAGCGCCAGCGTTGACAATGCGACAACACAAGCAATAATGAGCGTTAATGCCACCATTACAGGCCATAATTGACCGTTCCAAATTTCTCGCCAACTCCAGCTAATTATCATTTTATTGGCTTTCATGTGTTTTCCTGACATTGACCATCATTAATAATTAAGATGCGCTGGCAGCGCTTTGCAAGGGTGGCATCATGGGTCACCAAAATTAGCGTCGTGCCCTGCTCTTTATTCATCTTAAATAACAATTCAATAATATGCTGTGCAGTTTGTTGATCTAAATTACCCGTTGGTTCATCGGCAAACAACACTTTAGGCTGTGTCACAAAAGCACGGGCAAGTGCCACTCGTTGCTGCTCACCACCCGAAAGTTGCGTTGGTAAATGTGTTTCACGATCAGCAAGACCAACCTCTTGTAATAACTGCTTGGCTTTTTGATTATTAAGGGTTTCATCTTCATTGCCGCGTAACAACATGGGTAAAGTGACATTTTGTAAGGCTGTTAAAGATGGGATAAGTAAAAAATTTTGAAAGACAAAACCAATAGATTCACTACGAATTTTAGCGCGTTGCTCATCATCCATCTCTGAAATAGTTGCACCTAATAAAGAGATTGAGCCCGTTGTAGGTTGGTCTAACCCTGCCAATAAACCCATTAATGTAGATTTACCTGCTCCTGAAGTTCCCATAATAGCAACTGATTCACCCGCATTAATGGTGAAAGAGATATCTTTTAGGATAGATAATTCGGTATCATTGCTTATCACTGATTTGCTAATATTTTCAACACTTATAATGGACTGACTCATGATTAAACCCGTTTCCTTATTTTTCATTTCACTACTTTCAATAATGTCCTCATACATGGTTCACAGTAGCACGTTACTCATCGTGGGTGATAGCCTAAGTGCTGGTTATAAAATGAAAATTGAGCAAAGTTGGCCATTATTATTAGCTCAACAATTAAATAAAAAAGGCAAAGAAATCACGGTGATCAACGCCAGTATTTCAGGTGATACCAGTGGCAATGGGTTAATGAGATTAAGTGCATTATTAGCGCAACATCAACCGGATAATGTACTCATTGAATTAGGTGCAAATGATGGATTACGTGGTTTTTCAGCACATATTGTCAGCGACAATTTAGACCAGATGATTAATCAAATTAAGGCCGAAGATGCACAGCCTATCTTAATGCAGATCCACATTCCCCCTAATTATGGTAAACGTTACAGTGAGAGTTTTTCGGGTATTTACCCCGCACTGAGTGAACAGTACAACATCCCTCTGATACCTTTCTTTGTAGAGCAGGTGATCACAAAACCAAATTGGATGATGGCCGATGGCTTACACCCTAATGTAACGGCACAACCATGGATTGCTCAGTTTATGGCAATAGAGCTCAATAAGGTGATGAAATAACGCCCTTGTTTTCTGTGCTCCCCGTGTAAAAAAGGGTGGATATCATTTCATTACTTGATCAATATTACCTGTGCAGTAGCACTCGTTAAAACAGGGGAGCCTGTATTGCATACAAATCATTTTACCGTGCGACGGTATATGAATGTCATTACAACAGAGGTTTTACGTGTCCCAAAGCCAATAAAAAAACTGTTTATTTATGCGAGTCTTCACATTCTATCGTTTATCTAGTTGTAAAAATAAGCAAGTTGGCGATAATTATAGTAGTAGTCACTATTTATATGGTTACAAATAGCAAGGTCATGATGACCTTTCAGCAAATAGCTAGACTAATCCCTTATCGACATGGATTAAACTCGACATGAAAAGCAAACAAAGCAACGTTCAAAAGTGGAAAGTAAGCGTTGCACATCATTTCGGGATGATAGCCACCTTCATTTTCCACTTATTAACGCATTGAGACGCAAAACACCTGTTTCCTCATACTCTCACACAGTTCTTACTTAGTATCTCTTCGCGTTGTTTGCATAAGTTTTTTCTTATACAGCTGTGATCATGATTTGACAGCTTCATTATCTTTAAAAGATCAGGAGTTATTATGTATGTAGGTAGAATAGTAGCAGCGGGCCTTACTGAAAAAGGAAAATTTTGTGTCATGTACCGAGTTTCATCTCGAACATTCCCGAACCGAATTATAAAAGAAAATAATGGCGCTTTGTTTGTCATGCCCAAGAGTGGTTTTGAATCCGACATATTTAAAAACCCGTATATTAGCTATAATTGTCTACATAGTAATCAGCGCTATGCAGTTGTCGGAAATGGCACCCATACCGATCCTATCTTTGAAAAACTAAAAGAAGGAATGAGCATGCGCGACAGTATTGCTTCCGTCTTACTGACAATGGATTATAAGCAGAGCACACTGGATACCCCTAGAATATCAGCGATAGTTGATAAAAAATTGCGCCGTGCAGCCTTAGGAGTTGTACGTGAAAATGTTATTGAAGTGCATGTCTTTGACCTCCAGCCAGGTCGATATCGATATGTCACAACCTATGAACACTGTGTTTTATTTCCCAACTTTGGCGGTGATAAATTAGTTGTTTCGAGCGCGGAGGAAGCGGCTCAGTATATATTGAGCGACGGTGTTTTTCAGTCTTTTAATAATCCCATTTCTGCAGCGGCAGCAATAGAAAGTGAAAACGGTTTTATCCTTGCCCATCAAAATTTAAACTCCAGCAACGAGCAGGCAATGTAAAGGTAGCATAAAAAGACACTTATGTTTCTGCCTCATCAGCGTGATAAAAATAGACCTCTGCGTTTTTACTTACCTTGAATTTAAGTATGATTAAAGGCGCTAATAAAAAAAAGTTCGCAAAAGTGCTAATAAATGAGCACGTTTAAAATGGCTAAATAAGACGGCTTCTTAATACTTCTTTTCTTTTTTGATGTTATCTCCATTATCTGCTCACCTCCTCATAGATCACAGCACTTTATTGATTATTATCATGATTAAATAACATCAACATTGTTATAATTTTTCCGATTTTTACGATGCCAGAAAACCATACTCAACATCATTTAAAATGCAGAGTCTAACGAGTCGCGAGGTGAGCAGATTCTCGGTTATAAGCGCATACCCATGGATTTAATCAACATTTTCTGGTTACGAGTCTGTTTTGTTTTTTAAATGTAAAGATTAAAAAGTAACAGTCATTCATAGCTTTGCAATGTGAGTTAATGGCAATTAGAAAGACATTAGCTAACATTGTTGTATTCAATTTTAGTAATAGAGTTTTTAAATGATAGAAGTATTAATTTTAGCGGTGGCATTAAGCATGGACACGCTTGCTGTTTCAATTGGGCTAGGCGCAAAACATAATAAAAAAAGAATGCAACTAGGATTAATGTGTGCAGTATATTTTGGATTATTCCAAGGGATCATGCCTTTAATTGGCTACCTTGGAGGTAAGGGTCTTTTAGGTGGGATAGAATCTTATAGTCATTGGATTGCATTTTTATTGCTTTTATTAGTTGGCGCTAAAATGATCTACGAGTCTTTCACTGAGGGTATAGAAGAAGATATTAACAACATAACACATCGTGTTATGTTGCTACTTGCCATTGCCACCAGTATTGATGCCATGGCTGCCGGCTTCACCTTAACTATTTTAGAGGTCAATCCATTTATTGCTTGTTTTATCATTGCAATAACAACGTTCTTATTTAGTTGGCTAGGTGTGTTAATCGGGGCTAAAAGTGGCACTTGGCTGGAGAGTAAAGCAGAATTTCTGGGTGGAATAACGTTAATCATAATGGCTTTTAAAATCATATTAAGCTAACGCTCCATCTCACTTAGCACAACAAAATATTAAATAAAGAGTGCATATAAAATATGACGAACAATGTCACCTTAATACATTGATGACCGTGTCATTACCCCTCCAAGAGTGATCGAATATCACCAACGCTTTGGTTTATAATGATTTATTCCAGTTAAAACTAAAAATATCTCATTACAACCAACCAAAATGACATTACTTTGTTAACTTTGTGACGGAATCATAAATAGTGAATAGTATTTAGTCATGATTATCGATAGTATCAATGAAGTAAATATTTTATATTCAATTGTAGGAGTCGCTATGCTGGGTTCAATAACAAAAACGAGCACCTTTATACTATTATTCTTTGTTACTCATCTTTATGCTGTCACTCAAGATACCACTGACGGTGCATATAGCCCTGAAATGGTGGTGGAGATAGATGATAGCGAGCAGAAAAGCCTAAAGAACAGAAAAAAACTAACGGGTGATTGGGGTGGGCTACGTTCAAGCCTAAAAGAGGATGGGATAATAATTAAGTCCAGCTTAACTTCATTTTATCAAGGCGCTAAAACCAATGGCAACAGTGGTTATGATTATGAATTTGGCTCTCAATTGGGGTTAACGGTTATACTAAATGGGAAAAAATTAGGACTTTGGGATGGCTTTTTTATTGGCATACGTGGCCAGTTAAATATGGGTAACAGTGTTAATTACGACGGTGGTGTATTATTACCAGTGAACACGGCATTAGCCTACCCTGGTATCGATGGAAGTGATCGAAGTGATGCCTCACTGTATATTGTGCAATTTTTATCCCCCAAGGACAAAATAATTTTAGGGAAATTAAGCACCATAGACTTAACCAATTACTCTAAATACAAAGGGGGATCTGGACTTACTGGTTTTCAAAATGTAAGTTTTGTCTCGGGACCTAACGGTATTACGACGCCTTCGGTATTAGGTGCCTTTTATATCTCAGAAAGAGATAAATTTAACTATACGTTGGCTTTTTATGATTCAGAGAGTTCATTAAATAGAATGGGCTTATCCGATCGCTTTGCAAAGGGGACGACTTTTTTTGCTAGTGTTGATATAAAAACACATTTTTTTGGGCAATCTGGTAAGCAAGGAATAATGGGGGCAAAGAGCACGCAGGATAGCTTTGTGTATCAGGAATACAGCAAAGAAGGTAAGCGTTATTTTGTTGGTTATTATTTTGATCAAACAATTCAAACTTTTAGTAATAAAGCGAGCTGGGGTCTTTTTGGGCAAGCGGTTATGACGGACAATGACGCGACACCAACAGATTACAGTTTTATTTTTGGCATGGGTGGCAATAGCTTTATCCAAAATCGTAGTCAAGATAGATGGGGTCTTGCTTATTTTAAATATTCGCTAAGTAATTATATTCAAAATGCCACAGATAAAGTATCAGTTAATAGCGAGTATGGCTATGAGGTTTTCTATGATTATCAAGCAACACCATGGTTATCATTTGGGATTGATCTTCAGCTGGTGAAACCTGCTCTTAGACATGGTGACGCAACTTTTATAGGACTGCGCAGTAAAATTGATTTTTAGTAAATATAGCGCCTTTGCTCATAGCTTAGACATTAAGAAATAATTGGATTTAAGGGACATTGTCAGCGCCTTTTCTCTTGTCGGATTTTTTCTTTGGGCATACTTTGAGATGAACACGACTGTTTTTTCCCTATTTTACGCGCTGTCGAGTTTGCAACCATATGCGAGTGAATAGGGGCAGGTGAGTGCTTACAGAAATACCGCTAAAATTTAAAGAAAGAGTATAACCCCCTTGAAAAAACGATCTCTAGCAGCCCTCGGTCTTAGTATTTACAGCAAATGTAGCATCAGAATTAACATACTCTATCTGGCACTGATCAGTATCAATGGCCCCTCGTAGGAAAATATGGATCACAATAGGGTTTCCATTGGGCGTTGAGGGGATAGCATAGATCCAGACTGAAGTGCCATCATCACTACTATCATCTGAAGCATCGATGTCTAATACATTCTCTAGGCTATTCTCCCAAGATGGTAGAGGATATCCGTTGTTTAATTCTACTAATGTACCCGCAGATTACCGTGGGGTTTTCAGCATAACCTTGGGTGTCATTACCTGCAATGACAGATTTAGCATAAACTAAATTATTGACACTTTTTAAAGCCCCCCCTAATGCCATTACTGTAGCGGCTCTCGCATCATATTGTAAATTAATAAATTTAGGCGCGACCGTGGCCGCCAGAACACCTAAGATAATGATAACCATCACTAATTCAATTAAAGTAAAACCTTGTTCTTTTTTCATACCACGTTAATACCTATTTTGAAAAAATACAAAGCGTATACTAACACTTAACACTTAATGTTAACATTTAACAACGAAACAATACACGACCGAGCAACATTTAATCAATAATTCATTAACAACTGGCAATAAACATACGTAACATTGATTAACGAGGTGTATTATTTATGAATAAGTGACATATATTCTGACAACGCATTTTAGCGGCAGGTTACTTTTTGTCACAACAGAGGAATTATAAAGGAGATGTTCAAATAAAAGTTTG
This sequence comes from Psychromonas sp., assembly GCA_037132845.1. Lineage (GTDB taxonomy): Bacteria > Pseudomonadota > Gammaproteobacteria > Enterobacterales > Psychromonadaceae > Psychromonas. The sequence continues at coordinate 15,856 of JBAHZV010000057.1, read as the reverse complement.
AAAGCCCACACGCTTGACATTAGGTTGTCCAGCTGAAGTCTTAGAATTGTTTATCAAGTGGCGTGCTAGCAAAATGATTAGTGTAATTACTCATCATTTTTTGCGCTATCCCTAAGGTAATTTCAAGTCATTGACCATAACCAACAGCAAAAAACACTGTTACTTCTTGTGCTGAAATAATGCCACAATTACGTACCATGCTTAAGGTGGTATCACGTAATACCTGTAATTTCTCGGTTGGCATTACTTGTTGATTGCGTAATGTGCAACATAGTGAAAGTTCAATAAACCTACATGCCTATGCTAGATGATCGCTATAACAATTTTAGTTTTCACAGAATTGGCGATGAAACATTGTTCATGGGCTTGATGATGCATTTTTTCAAGTTGCTCCATTGTTGGTTTTTTACGATCAGAAAACTGAACATGTGGTTTAAGAGTCACTTTAGTCATTGATATTTTACCATCACTGTCTTTTTCCATCAAACCTACCGCATCATCGGCATATGAATCCACAACATATCCTCTTTTTGCAACGATAGATAAAAAGAATAACATATGACAGCTAGACAGTGATGCAACAAAAGCCTCTTCTGGATCAACATTGGCCTCCACCGAGTAAGGTAAAGGAACAACCTGTGGCGAAGAAGATGCAGCAACAGTTACACCACCATCAAAGATCCATTCATGTCCTCGGCTATATTTGTTATCAAGATAATTTTCATCGATATCTCTAACCCAATTGATCTTAGCAAAATACTCTGACATCTGAACTCCGTAAAAAATTGCCTAACCGTTTATTAAAAGAAAATGCCATATTTTAGGTAAAAATACGCCACATAACGATAAATGGAGTAAACAATACAGCCCCTATTAATAATATCAATGCACAGATAAAACCAGCAAATTTTAAGCGGGTACAAAGGTATCTCTCCATGCGGTTTGCACGGTAAATCTTTTTTGTGATTAACGCTTTGATTTAGATATACCGTCCACCAGCACAAACATCATTAAACAAGGCTCAGTCCCTCGGTTTGACCAAGCATGATTGGTACCACGCTGTACCACAGTATCACCTGTTTTCAGTAATACATCATCCTCTTTTCTGTCCATCAGCATCCATATCTGCCCTTTTAAAATAACCGCATAATCCACACTATCGGTGCGATGCATATAGGGATGACGTGCATTATCAACAATATTTTGTGCGGCACCCATGGCAGCAAAAGCCGCTTTCCCATCGATGTTTTTAATCACTTCTGGATCTTCTGGTAAAAACTCAATAATACGAAAAACTGTACCCTTTTCAGGTGGATGTAATACGAAGGGACCATCAACCGTCTCTTCAGGACCGTTAAATTCAGCGGGGCTAGTCTGTGTCTGCCACAAATTAGTTAATGTAACCCCTGGTCTTGTTGAACGTTGCAAAATATTTGTCGCTATTTCATCAGAAATACAAATTGCATGACCTTTATTATCGAGGCCTGTCACCACTCGTCGTATTTGATGTGTCATTATTTAATTTCCTTTATTTTCGTTATTTTCGTTGAAATAAAAAGCAGAACAATCAAAACAGCTAGACCGATTAAATCAGTGTTCATACCTTGAAGCATGAGCGCCAAACCGGCAAAAAACACCATCACTCTGGTCAGAATATTGAGCACCGTCTTGTAAAAACCAACAATTGAGACAGCAATCGCGATCACCCCCACAATGGCACTTGAAACAGCCAATAATATCTCACCAAGTGAACCCCTTAGCAGTAACCCCGGCCCGTAAAAGAACATGAAGGGTAAGAGATAGCAGGTAATGCCATAGCAGAAAGCAGTCCAACTAACTTTGTTGATACTGGCATTGGAGATGCCCGCGGCAACATAAGAAGCGAGCGCTACCGGTGGAGTGATGGTCGAAACACAACCGAAAAAAAAGACAAACATATGTGCAGTAAGCAGATCAACACCCAGTTGCGCAAGTGCAGGCGCAACAACGGTGGCCAAAATTAAATAAGCAGCGGTAGTGGGCAGACCCATTCCAAGAATAATCGCAACAACCATCGTCAGTAATAAAGCGACCAAGGGAATGCCACCCGATGTCGTGATGATCATGCCAGATATTTTAGAGCCCAGCCCAGTAATGCCTAATGTACCAGCGATAATGCCGGCGGCAGCACAGGCGGAGGCGATAGGCACAACTGATTTAGCACCATGAGTGATCGCGTTAAAGGATTTTTTAAAGAAAGCCTTATCAAGACGGCGCGCCCAAATGACATGGCAAGCTAACAGAATTAAAGTTGAGTAAAAGCACGCTTTAAAAGGAGAGTATCCTGAGATGATCATCCCAATAAGCGTCGCAAAGGGGATAATATACTGGCCACCATAGATAAGTAGCTTGCACATAGATTGCTGCTCATCAAGATCAACTGCAATCGGTTTGATATCGGCTTTGAGCGCCTGTAAGTGCACCACAAAAAAGATCGATAAAAAGAACAGGCAAGCAGGGATAATCGCCGCTTGCATAATATCGGTATAGGGAACACCAATAATTTCAGCCATAATAAAAGCAGCAGCCCCCATCACAGGAGGCATAAGTTGCCCCCCCGTCGAAACAACCGCTTCAATCGCGCCAGCTTGGTGAGATTGATAACCTTCACGTTTCATCATCGGGATGGTTAAGGTGCCAGTCACAGCCACGTTGCCAGCAGCCGAGCCTGAAACCATACCCAGTAACGTTGAAAAAATAACCGCGGTTTTAGCACCCGCTGCACGCATATTACGTGTCACTCGACTGGCGATGTTAAAGAAAAAATCGCCTGCACCAAACTCGGTCAAAAAAGCACCGTAGATAGAAAACAAAATAATATACGTTGCTGATACACCCAGTGGGATACCATAAACCCCCTGTGAGGTGGTTGTCAGAATTTCAGAGATGCGTAATAACGGATAACCGCGACTTTCTAAAATACCCGGTAAGTAAGGGCTGATAAAGGGGTAGATAAAGAAGAACGTACAGATAATCGCCAGAATATTACCCACCGCACGTCTCGCTCCCTCTAACACTAAGAATAGAATGACCACACCCACCCAAGCATCTAACTGCTCAGTTTCTCCCCCAGAAAGAGCGATATCCTGCCAGCGAGATAACATATAAATACCACTAGCCAGTGCAGTTAAGGTCAGCACCACACTCACTAATTTATCGAAAATACTGTCTTTAAATAGCACAAAAGAGGGTTTTGACAGAAACAGAATAGCGAGCATCATCATTAAGTGATAAATGCGAATACTCTGGGTGGAAAGAACAAATACTCCAGAAACATTGGCTAAGTGAAACAGACCGATCGAAAAAGCAAAAAAGATGATAATAGCCCGCGTTACCTGCTCTGCATTAAAAGTCATGAGAAGATCCTTGAAGTGAGCAATAATTTGACTAAGCATGTTATACCAAAGGAACTAAAAAGGTGATCACCCTCGCTCGTTTAAATCAACCTCAACTGCGTTGTGAGTTTTGAAGTGAGGATAACTATCTCCTGCAACTCACGCCTTGTTACCGTTAATTTATCCTCCGCAATCATTGATCACTTAATTAATTCCTTTGGTATTACTAGAAATAGTTTTAAGGCAAACTATTTTAACGCGACTGATATGTCGTGGTATGCCAGTAAAATCAACAGCTAGGCACATTAATAGCGCGTCTAGAAATGTGCCTAGCTGATTGAATTTAGAGGAGCGTTATTCGTTGTGATAACGCGCCGCACCGGGGTGTAACGGTATTTTTAGTTTCTTAGAATTTTCGACAATAATTTGCTTTGCATGTGCATTGATTTGTCTAAATTCCGCCATGTGTTGATAAATTGCTTTGGTGATTTTGTAAACCTTTTCTTCATCTAAGTCTGCACGTACAAACAGTATATTGTTAACAGCCAGTACAGCGCCATCTTCCTGCATATTGTAAACATCTTTGGCAACCGTGATGTTATTGTAATTTGGATACTTATCTAAGGCTTTTTCGAGCATACCTGGCGCCAATTTAATAAATTTTAAGTCTTTATTCACCCGCGCTTGCATCACCGCACTTGCTGGATAACCACTTAATGCAAAGGCAGCATCCACATTACCATCTGATAATTGACTAAACCCATCCGTATAGGATAAAAAACTCGGAGTGATATCTTTTAAAGACAGGCCGTGTAAATCTAAGACTTGTTTAGTGAAAGGGATCGTTCCGCCACCAGCCGGCCCTAATGCAATTTTTTTACCTTTAAGATCTGCCACCGTTTTAATATCAGATCCCGCCAAGGTGATCATATGTAAAACGCTAAAGTGCAAAGCACCGATGCCACGTAATTCCATGGCACCATTTTTTTTGTAAGCCGCCACACCTTTATTTGCCAACACGGCCAAATTATTATTGGTGATACCCACATCAACTTCACCACTGTGAACTAACTTTGGATTTTGCACTGACCCCTGAGTAACAACAGGAACCATTTCCAGACCCTCGGCATATTTTGTGACCAAGGTAGAAACAGCTTGACCGACAGGATAAAATGCCCCACCTTGGCTGGCAGTCGCGATGCGTAATTCTTCAGCAATCGTACTTTGAGTGAACAACAGTAAACAGCTCAAAGTGATCGCTATTTTCATTTTTATCTTTGCATTTAACATCTTCATTGTTCCTTTTATAAAGGGAAATTATCAACGTGTGTTGGTGTATTATCATGTGGCTAATTAAACATCAGCCTCAACGTTTCATTGGCTATTTATTCCAAATCCCCATTTCTTGATACGCTTTGATTGCGCCAGAATGGTATGGTACGACATTATCTTGTACCATTTTTGCTGGTTGATAACGCGCATAAGCACCAAATGCTTTTTTGAGACTTTCTTTGTTTGAGACCATTGTTTTCACTAGGTCATAAACAACCTCGTCGGATACTTCCGCCCCCGCAAGCAGATAAAAATCCACTTCGATCATATTGGTAGGGTTTTCCAGCACACCGGTTTTTGAAGGGTCAGGTTTCACACTGACGATCCGCGCAGAAGGTAAATTTGTGCTGACCGCTTTTCTCGCTGCCGCACTGTCATTTAAACTAAGATAACGCCAACCATCACTCATGGTTGCCATTGCTTTTTTACCGGCACCCACATTCATTGGTATCAAAGCTGCATCCACACGATTTTCAGCAAACGCAGTAATGGCAGAAATAAAGTTTGGATTAGGTACTTTTTTAGTGGCATCGATAGTAATGGAATCCGATGCTAAGGCCGCGTTGGAATAATAATGGAATGTTCGACCGGAGTTATAACCTGAAGGAACACGTTTATTTTTCAAATCAGAAATGGTCTTAATATCCGACTTCATCGGGACTGCAAATGACGTTTGTGTGGCGATAACAACACCCACCAAGCGTAAATTTTTATTGGCGCGACCCGCGAAGTTCTCTTTACCTAAATAAGCAAAAGTCGCTTCTCCTCCATTAGCAAAACCAAACTCTAATCGACCACTATTCATCATTGGAATATAGGTTGAAGAACCTGCGTAAGGCGCAACACGATATTGCTTAGCAGTTTTTTCGACCATCACCTTAGAAAGCGCGGCACCTAATGAGTAAAAAAGGGATCCTTGCTGATTGGTGCCTATGCTATAGGTTGTGGCCAACGCATGACCTGATGTTAATAACGCTAAAGAAATAAAGGCTGTTTTCATGATATTCATATTGTTCTCTCTCTCAGTTCAGTTCTCATCTCCATCATTGAGGTAATGAGCACAGGGTTAAGTTAAATGTTGACTTCATTAGGTGTGCGCTTTTGACGTGTTCGGTACAATAAAAAGGCACCAATAATAATGGCGACTAAAGCGGGAATAAACGGCATGCCTAGCCACGTAGGGGGCATCATAATAACGCCACCTAGGAGCAACATTGTTAAGCGCATGCCATAGGTTAAGTGACCTGAAAAATATCCGACCATCGCCACAGAAATAAAATGCACACCAATAATGACGATAACAAACGTCATCACAATATCGATAGCACTGGACGCCATCAGTAATGCCGGTGTAAATATAAATAATAAAGGCACAACATAAGCCAACCAACCAAGCTTCATCGCTTCAAAACCTGTTTTCATTGGTTTATCTCCCGTGATAGTGGCTGCTGCAAATGCCGCCAGCGCAATAGGTGGCGTGATCATCGACATCATGCCAAAATACAAAATAAACATATGCGCGGCTAATGGCGGAATACCTGTTTCTATGAGTGCCGGGGCAACCAAAGCGGCCAGTAAGACATAAACCCCTGTGGTTGGCATGCCCATACCAAGCAAAATACAAACCCCCGCCGCGACCATTAATAGAATAGAAAGATGATTGGCCCCCAACTGTACTAAGGTTAACGTTAACGCAAAACCACCAGAGGAAATATTCAATAAGCCGATCACCAACCCCGCGCCGGCAACGATTAAAATAAGTTGCTTCACTGTGGCACCGGTGTCAGGGAATGCATTTAACAACAATTTTAGACCGAGTTTATGCCCTTGATAGCGACGTATAGATCCTAAAATAATGATTGAAATTGATCCATATAATGCAGATAACTCAGCGGATGCATTGTTTACAAACATGCAATACATCAACACAAAAAACGGAATAATAAAGTGCCACCCTTCTTTTAATACAGCAGCAACCGTTTTTTTATCAACACATGTCGGTGCAATATTGTCTCTGGCGGCAATTAAATCCACTTGGATAAAAACGGAGATGTAATAAAGTAATGCAGGAATTAATGCAGCCAGTACCACTTCGCTGTAGGGTATTTCTAAGGTCTGCGCCATTAAAAAAGCAGCCGCGCCCATTATGGGTGGCATGAGTTGTCCACCCGTCGAGGCAATCGCTTCAATTGCCCCTGCTTGCACACCGTTATATCCTGAACGCCTCATTAAGGGAATGGTCATCACCCCCGTTGTCACGACGTTTGAAACAGCACTGCCTGAAATAGAGCCGAACAGTGCCGAACCGACAATCGCCGTTTTAGCGGCACTGCCTCTTCTTTTTCCTATGGATGCCATGGCAAGATCAATAAAAAATTCACCACAACCACTGAGTACCAGTAACTTACCAAAAAAAATAAATACGATAACAATGCTCGCAATCACAGCAAGTGGCGTACCTAAAATAGCATTCGGATCAAACGCCATATAAACAACGATTTCACTTAATGTACTATTGGTGCCAGTTAAAGGTGCTGCAATATATTCGCCAGTAAAGGCATACAGCAAAAACACTGCGATGACGGCTAGTAGTATCCAGCCGGTAGTGCGACGTATACAATCCAATACCAGTAAACACACTATGCTGCCGAGTATTTTCATTTCCAGGGTTAAATAGGGAAAATCCATTTGAAAACGTTGATAATTGATGCTGATCCAGACAAAAACCGCAATACAAACGAAAGCCAGTATATTAGTTATGATCTGTTGATATTTTAATTGAGACGTATAAGAGAGATAAACTAACGAACAGCCAATACCTAAAAGTAGCGCAAGGAATTGAACGCGCGCTATTTCAAGACCGAATAACAATGGTGCCTGAATCGCCCACAAAATGCTGAGTAGGGGAATGATGGTGGCTATAATAGATGTAAGACGTTTATTCATCAGCATGTCTCTCTTTTTAAAGATTAAATAAATTAAACATAATTGCCCTTTAAATTTGTTCCTCTTTAATAGTATTTCTTAAGATACCTAAGCCTTTCACTTCAATTTCGACCACGTCACCCGGTTTCATGTAAACCGCTGGTTTACGCACATAACCAACCCCTGCCGGCGTACCTGTAATAATGATGTCACCCGGCAAGAGCGTCATACATTCACTTAATATCTCAATCAGCTTTGCCATCGGGAAAATTAAATCGGACGTATTAGCATCTTGCATCAGCTCACCATTAAGACGAGTTTGCAACTGTACACCAACCATGCCCAGTGGTAATTCATCGGCAGTGACAAATTCAGGACCAAAGGCACCCGTGCCATCAAAGTTTTTGCCAATTGTCCATTGCGAACTTTTACGTTGGTAATCACGAACAGTGGCATCATTAAATAGCGCGTAACCCGCGATATAATCTAAACCATCTTGCTCTTTTACGTGGCGCGCCTTTTTGCCAATGATGGCGACAATTTCACCCTCATAATCTAATTTATCGGAACAACGTGGACGAATAATATCTTCTTCATGACCAATTAAGGATGTCGAACAACGCAGAAAAATTTCTGGGTAGGTTGGTGGTGCAACCCCGCCTTCGACTGCATGAGCAGCATAATTTCGACCAATACAAATAATTTTGGGAGGATGTGGAATAAGTGGCGTAAAACGTAAATCCTTGCTTAAATATTTTGCTCGTTGTGGCGCATTTTCAATAAGAGCGCTCAGATCTTGTTTAATATCCAAACCTGATTGCAGTAAACCTAACAGGTCGGTTGGGAGATCCTTTGCGACAATATTCATATCAATAACTTCATCGCCTACTTTGATGCCTAGATGGCTTTTCCCTTCATATTCAAACGAGACAATTCTCATGCCGACTCCTTTATTGTTAATAGGTTATTAATAACTTGTTACAAAACTTACTATAAAATATAGATAATTATAGATAAATTGCAATAATATCGTTATTTTTATGTAGAGAAGTGCAAAATCTATTTAATTGTGTATTATTTATTAACTATTATGAATAATAAAATAAGAGAGGATCTCTTGAGCGACGACTACGTAAAACATTTAACGGTGGCATTACCCCTTAAAGATGCGGCTGCAATCATTGATCATGCGCTAGAAATTGGACATCAACATGGCTTGTTGCCCTTAACGGTCGCAATACTTGATGTTGGTGGAAACCTTATCGCCCTTAAACGTGAAGATGGTTGTGGTGTGATGCGTGCAGATATCGCAACAGGTAAAGCATGGGGCGCGTTAGGCATGGGTATCTCCAGTCGCACAATTAGGGATAGACTTGCAGATAGACCTGCGTTTCAAGCGGCACTCGCGAATGTATCTCAAGGGCGATTTGTACCGGTTCCGGGGGGCGTTTTAATTTGTAATGCTCAGGAAGAAGTGATTGGTGCAGTGGGGATCAGTGGAGATGCCTCGGATAAAGATGAATATTGCGCGATTAACGCGGTTAATACGAGAGGATATTTATCTCACCCTGAAAAAGCCAATGAAAAATGGGCAGATTCAGGATTGTAACAGTGTACTGCAGTGACGATTTAAATCCAAAAGTGAACAAAATTAGATAACAAAATGGTTAATAGAGCCTTACTGCGCGGTGAATTAATTCCACACATTAAGGTTATTTTTTTCCAATAATGATACCAAGAAATTACTGGTAGAGTGGTAATGCTGAATAAGCAGTTGTGAAGCAAGTTCTGCATCTCTTTCTATCGTTGCATTCAAAATTTTTGCGTGCTCGTCGGAAACATTTCTCGATTTATACTGCTTTGTTCTTTCCGCTAAAAAACGATAACGAATGTTTTGATCGTACAGTTGATTAGAATAACCCAGCAGAATAGGACTATTACACTCACCAATTAACGCCATATGAAACGCTTTATGCATAGATTCCCAAGAAGAAAAATCTAAAATACTCGCACGACTTAGACGATGATGGAGTATCACCAGGTTTTCCTCCCATTGATTATCACCAAATTCAATACTCTTGCGCAGTGCTAAATCATCTAATTTACAGCGCAACAATAATATTTCATGAAAGTTTTCCTTGCTCATGAAAGCCACACGAAATCCACGCTGATCTATTCTGTTCACCAACCCATCGGAGGTTAATAAACTCAGCGCTTCTCGAATAGGAGAAGCACCAATGTCGAGCAATACCTTAAGGGATTCTATTTTTAATTTTTCACCGGGAGAGAATTCACATTTCAGTATTTTTATTCTTAATTGATGGTAAACGCGATTAATTGCTGTTTTACCATTTTCACTATTCATCGCTTCTCTCATAAAAATCACAGCCTTAATATTTTAATAATAATCTATACCCATTAATCTATACCTATTAATCTATATCTATGTTACGTCAAGATACCTGATCAGACACCAGAGCAGGCGCAATATGAGGTCATTGTTATTCACTTTTTGATGTTGATCCACAGGGTGACGACGGTTTCATCATAAGTCAGCACCAGTAAGGCAAAGATAAAGCAACTCACAAGGTTTTATTTAACAGCATGATTAAAATATCTGTCGTTATTTTCAACCCTGAAAAACAAATAAATTTGATTGCTAAGGCATACTATAGAATCACTCACTCGGATTCAATCAAGGTTTTCTAATTGCTGAACTAATCAATATCGACAAAGCACTAACACCATTAATCACTGCACAGAGATCCCGTTACGCCTTGCTTTACAAGCAAATAAAGCAGATTGAATGCTAACGGCGACACACCTAGGTTAGAAAGGTATCCTTGTAATCTTTTCTAAGTTGAGCTTTTTGTACCTTACCCATCGTATTTCTGGGTAACTCTTCAACAAAGTAGATTTTTTTTGGACGCTTAAACTTCGCAAGAACAGCCTGCGTTTGTTCAACTATTTTATCAAGCAATGCTTTATCCGCTACAGAGCTGACAACAACAGCGACCACCGCTTCTCCAAAATCGGGATGTGGCAAGCCTATAACAGCAGACTCTTGTACGCCGACAATCTCATCAAGCACCGCCTCAATCTCTTTAGGGTAAACATTATAGCCACCCGAAATAATCAGATCTTTTGAGCGCCCAACGATAGAGATATAACCATCATCATCACAGATCCCCAAATCACCCGTTAGAAACCAACCCGTTGAGCGAAGTTCTTCAGCGGTTTTCTGTGGCATATTCCAGTAACCAGAAAACAGATTAGGACCTTTAACTTCAATCTGCCCTATCTCACCATTGACTAAGGGTTCACCTGTATTGGCATCGCAAATTTTGACTTCAACACCGGGTAAAGGCAGACCAACCGTGCCCGGTCTGCGATCCCCGTCATAGGGGTTTGATGTATTCATATTGGTTTCAGTCATACCATAGCGTTCAAGAATTGCCTGTCCTGTTTTTTGTTGCCAAAGCTGATGCGTTTCACTTAACAACGGAGCCGAACCGGATACAAATAAGCGCATCGATGCGACCACCTCTTGGTTTAATGTGGCATGTTGCAATAAGCGCACATAAAAAGTGGGCACCCCCATTAACACAGTGGATGTTGGCATTTTTTCGATGATTTTATGCGCATCAAATTTCGCTAAAAAATGCAGACGAGATGCAGCACAGAGGGTAATATTAATCGCCACAAATAACCCATGTATATGGAATATTGGTAAGGCATGGATCAAACAATCTTCACGACTAAATTGCCAATAGTCGACAAGTGTAAGCGCATTTGATGCCAGTGCGCCATGGGATAACATCGCCCCTTTAGATCGGCCAGTTGTACCAGAGGTATAAAGAATAGCAGCTAAATCTTGCGCGCTACGTTGCACTTCAATAAAAGGCTCAGCGCGCTCACTTAATTGCGTACACAACGAACCTTCTTTACCGTCTTGAGAGAGAGTAAGCAACGCTTTTACCTTGGCACTTTCTGCCACTGCGGTCAGTATTTGCACGGCAGCAGGATCACACACAAACACGGTCGGTTGCGCATCGTTTAAAAAGTACGCTATTTCACTCGCCGTGTAATCGCTATTTAGCGGTAAAAAAATGCCTCCCGCTAGAATGGTGCCGAGATAAAGCTCAATTGTGGCGATAGATTTTCCAACTTGCACCGCAACGCGATCACCGCCTTTAACGCCATTTTTTTGCAGTACAGCCGCCATTTTTTCAGCATTAGAAAACAATAATTCATAGGAAACTTGGGTATCATTATCTAATAGTGCAAATGGGCTTTTTTCATAACCTATGCTTGCTTTTCTTAACGTGCAGGCTAAGTAATTAGTTTTGTACATATCCATTATCCTATTGATTTTTTTTGTAAAGTTTTTTTATAGTCGCTGACGTTTTTATTTTCCCATCAGATAAAAACGCCTCATGATTTTGTTCTATGGATTGTAGATCGTACTCATAATTAACCATCACTCCCCACGAGTCAGCACACCCTTTTTCTGAACTATTCGCCCAGAGATTAATCTGTTCAAGATGTGCGCCATTGCCTAAATGGAAACGAGAAACGGGATCAAATGGTCCACCTTTTTTATGCTTAGCATCCAGTAAATACTGGCTAGCAAGCTGATTTAGCTGCGCACTATTTTGCGTTTTAAATTGCTCTGAAAATTTTTGACCTTGCTTAGTCAACCTTTTAATCAACGTCGTTGAATTTTTATCTAATAGTGGCTGAGTCGCTATCCATTGCCTAAACCCAGGCACAGGAGACATGGTAATAAATCGTTTTAAGTCAGGAAGTTCTCGTTTAAGCTCCTCAACGACCTGTTTAATCAAGAAATTACCAAAAGAAATACCTCTTAAACCTGCCTGACAGTTAGAAATAGAGTAAAACACCGCCGTTGTCGCCTCGCTCGGTTCAAGGGTCTCTCTCTCACCCGACAGTATTGACTCGATGGTCGTGGGGGTATGATTGGTGAGGGCAACTTCAACAAAAATAAGGGGCTCTGATGCCATTGAAGCATGAAAAAAACCATAGAGTCGACGGTCTTTTTCGGCAACACGTAAACGTAAATCATCCCAGCCTTTAATTTTATGAACCGCTTCATAGGCGATTATTTTTTCTAAAATAACGGCAGGAGTTGACCAGTTAATGACTTTCAACGTTAAGAAACCACGGTTAAACCATGAACTAAAAAGATGATATAAATCATCATCTACCCCTTTCAAATTGGGGTCTTGTTTAGTTAACCTGATTAAATCTTGACGCATATTCACTAATGCAGCCGTACCTCCAGGCGCTCTATTGAGCTGTCTGATTAACTCTTGCGAACGAGGCTCGGAAGCAAAATGAATAAGCCTTGACTCTTTTTTACCTAAGGATTTTTTCCAGTTGTTAATGGCTATTTCTAAGGCATCAATATTGACACCAAAATCTTCAAACAAGGCTTGGAAAAAAACTAATTTATCCTCATCACTTAATATTTTATAGTTATCTAATATTTCTCTCGAAAGCGCCAGACTTGTTGCTTCCCCGGTATTACCAAGTAACTGTTCACATTTTGCAGCAAGTGTTAACTCAATATTATTGGCGATCATCGTGCTACCTATTTCAGTAACACGAAGCATCAAATCCCCGAGCATATTTGTCCAATTAAGCATAGTGAACCTCTTTTGTGATAAGCACTAATTATCGACAGTTAAACGGATCGATTGTGCAGAAAGCTTGATATCAAGTTGGAGGCTACCCTCGTTTATCAGCCAACGTTTAATACCGAACACTCTACAACCGCTACTGTGCATCGGATCTTTTTGGGCAAGCTCATGTGCTTCTGCTAAAGATTGAGCCCGATATATCATTAATCCTGTGCCATCTAAAAATTGTCCCGACGATTCAGAGAGAGGGCCAGCAAACATAAGCAAGCCCAATGATTCTAATTCTGCCTGATACGCCAAATGTAAAGGCAAGCAGCTTTTTATTGTTTCGAGGCTCGCATTTGGCTTACTTTCAATAACAAAGACTTCCATCGCAAGTGCGCCCCGCTCTTTTGCTTCAGCCTTATATTTATTCCAAGGAATCATCTTCTGCCTCCACGAGTACATTATCTTTAAAAATATCGATATTATCCAAATAAACAGTAGAACATCGCCAAAAGTTATGCAAGTGTTAAATTTTAGTGAAAAACAAACAATGCACAGAGTTGTAACTTACAGCGCAATTCTTTAAAAATAATATCGATATTATTTGACATAAATCAATATCATCGCTAAAAGTTATACAAGTATTATTTTTTAGTCACAAAAAAAGCAAGCACTCGCATCACCCTTTACACACTCGCAATAATTGACATTTAAGCTCATCAATTATCGATAATACGGGCTATGACGTGGCATAAAAGCACAACAGATAGAATGAAATTTAAAAGTAATGGGTAAAAATATAATGGATAAATAACACTCACACACAAATAAAAATATAAAAACGTGATTTTATACATTATTAAACAATATATTTATCAAAATAAAAAATAAGGGATAAGTAATGGCAGCTTTAAATGAAAGTGAATTTTATGAGTCAAACTTAGCGTTAGCACGAACAACCGCGCAAGAGAATGTGCGCTTACTTCGTCTTCGAAAACCTCGATTAGATAAAGACTCTATTGATGTCATTCTCAATGATGCCCGCTCACATTATGCATGGGAAAAAAAAGCGATTCCTCGGGTATTATTAGAAGAGCTCTACCACATTGTCGCCAATGGTGCGACGAGCATGAATTGTAGCCCAGCAAGATTCTATTTTGTGACCTCTGCACAAGGCAAAGATAAACTTGCAGCATCACTCAAAGAAAAAAATATCGAGAAAATGCGCGCCGCGCCGGTGACGGTCATTATTGCCCACGATTTAGAATTTTGGAAAAAACTGCCGTTTCTTTTTCCTCATGAGGATAGAACGCCTCTCTTTAAAGGTAAAACGGAATACTGCGAAAGAACGGCTTTTTTAAATGGCACCCTTCAAGGAGCCTATCTTATGATTGCAGCACGGGCGTTAGGGCTTGATATTGGTCCGATGTCGGGGTTTTCTAATCAAATTGTAGATGAAACATTCTTCGCAGGAAGCACTTTACGATCCAATTTTTTATGCAATTTAGGGTATGCAGATGAAAATGCCCTGTTTCAAAAATTACCCAGATTTGAATTCGAAGAGGTCTGCACATTTCTTTGAATATAACCCTTACAGCGCAACAATAAAACCGCAGACGGTCTTCATCTATTGATAAGAATCATGTCTGTTCCATCAAAGTAGATAGTACTCAAAGTCGACATTTAACTTATAAAATACAAGGATGCTCAACAATGAAATTTTCTAAACACTTACACATGCAAGGCCTCGCAATAAGCATGGCCGTTTTAATGTCTTTACCTGCTTCAGCAACTGAAATAATTAAAGCCGTTGTTATTGATGGTTACCCAGCAAAAGCGATGTGGGTACACGAATTTTCCAATTTTTTTATCCCAGAAGTCGATAAAAAACTTGCGAAAACAGGTAACTACAAAATAAAATGGCAAGAGTCCTACGGGGGATCCATCGTAAAACCCAAGGGCGTTTTGGAAGGCATAAAACTTGGTTTAGGTGATATAGGCATTGTGACAACCATCTTCCACAGCTCTAAACTGCCAAGCCAATCACTTGCAGCTGTCACCCCATTTATCTCTAACGACGCACGAATTGTCGCCAAGGCGATTGATGAAATTGCCAAAGAATATCCTAGCATGCAAGCAGAATTCGCGAAGCAAAAACAAGTCTACCTCGCAACGGGTGTGGTATTAAATACCTACCAGTTGTATAGCAAAAAGCCAGTGTTAACGGCTAAGGATCTAAAAGGTAGCAAGGTAGCAGGTGCGGGTACTAATTTACGTTACTTGCAAGGCATTGACAACGTAGCAGGTGTGAGGGGTGGCTTAACCGATTTCTATAATATGCTATCAACCGGCTTGGTTGATCACGCCATGCTTTGGCCAGAAGCGGCTAAAACGTTCAAAATTGCAGAAGTTGCTCCCTATATGACACAAGTCAACTTTGGGGCCGTCAATACAAAAACAGTCACCGTTAATGATCGCTTTTGGAAAACACTACCCGATGAAGTAAAAATGGCTTTACAGGAAGTTGCTGTTGAATATCGAGATCACCTTGCGAACATCGCAATGGACCGCGCAAAA
>JBAHZV010000086.1:0-17007 GCA_037132845.1 Psychromonas sp. | reverse complement strand
GTGGCGTGGCAATACTTGTTGTATACAAACAATTAAGTTTTTGATCATACACAGAAAAGGCAATTTTAGTGCCACCAATATCAAATCCGTATATCATTATTTGTGCTCTTTTTTATTAATAATCAGCGGTCAGTCAATGATAGGCTATCGGCTGTCGATAAGCCATTAGCCATTAGCCATTAGCTGTCGGCTGTCAGTTAAAACCAAAGCTGTCGGCTGATAGCTGATAGCTAGAAAGCTAGAAAGCTAGAAAGCTAGAAAGCTGAAAGCTGAAAGCTAGAAAGCTGAAAGCTGAAAGCTGATAGCTAGAAAGCTAGAAAGCTGATAGCTGTCGGCTGATAGCTGATAGCTGATAGCTGATAGCTGTCGGCTGATAGCTGATAGCTGATAGCCGAAAGCTGATAGCTGATAGCTGATAGCTAGAAAGCTGATAGCTGATAGCTGATAGCTGTCGGCTGTCGGCTGAAAGCTGAAAGCTGATAGCTGATAGCTGATAGCTGATAGCTGATTCTATTAATTATTTTCAAGATCCAATAATAGTTTCGCTTCTACATAACCTGGTGAATGTGTATGACCTGAGATAAGTCGATACATCGCGGGGATCACCAGTAGGGTAACAAAGGTTGCAAAGGCCATTCCAAAAAAGATAACCGTGCCCACCGCAATGCGGCTTTCTGCTCCTGCGCCCGAGGATAAAAGCAACGGTACCGCCCCTGCTAGCGTCGTAAAGGCGGTCATCAAGATGGGCCGTAAACGGCGTACTGAAGCATCAATAATCGCTTCCTCCAACGCACTGCCTTTATCACGTAGTTGATTAATAAATTCGACAATTAAAATACCATTTTTGGTCACCATGCCAATCAGCATGATCATGCCAATTTGGCTATAGACATTTAATCCCTGTTGCATCAAATACAAGCCAATAAAGCCACCAAAGACCCCCATCGGCACCGTAAACATCACCACTAAAGGATTAATAAAGCTCTCAAATTGGGCCGCTAACACTAAATACGCCACCAACATTGCTAATGCAAAAACAATCAATACACTGCTACGATTTTCTTTATAATCCTTGGAATCTCCAGAGTAGGAAATTGAAATGTTATCCGGTAAATCAGCGATCGCAAGCGCATCTAAATAGTCTAAGACTTCACCTAAAGTATAACCTTCACCAACACCGCCCTCTAAAGTGATCGCTTTTTGTTTATTATAATGAGCAAGTCGATGTGCAGATGCAACTTCTTCAATCTCAGCAAGTGTATCAAGGGAGATAAGGTCCCCTTTTGAACTGCGCATGTAGATCTGACTTAAGTCGCTGGCATTATTAAAGCTATTCTCATCACCACGCAGGTAAACATCATACTCTTCACCGTTGTCGATATAGGTAGTTTCAGTCACCCCTCCGAGCATCATTTCTAGCGTGCTAGCAATCTCACTGACACTCACGCCAAGCTCAGCACCCAGTTGTTTATTCATGGTCACCACAAGTTCAGCGGTTTTTTCTGAATAATCGCTATCACCATTGGTTAAGACTCCGGCGGCTTCCGCTTTGCTACGCAGGTAATTCGCCCATTTTTCAAGTTCAGGATAATCTGATCCGCCTAAAACAAATTGCACCGAGTCATCGGAGCCCCCTCTAAATCCGGGCATCCTTGCACGTATACGCACGTCAGGAATATCCGCTAAGGTTCTATTCACCAAGGCGAGTGCGTCTTCCACACTCACGGTGCGTATGCCCCAATCTTCTAAGATCATGATAACAAAACCAGTTTGATCTCCCGCATTGCCTCCAAAAGCAGGCGCTTGAGTACTAAAAGATTTAAGCACTCCTTGTCCAACTAAGGGTAAAAGACGTGCTTCAACAATGTCCATATTGACGTTCATGCGGTTATAACTGGTACCGTCAGCCCCTTTTACAAAAGCAAACAAGACGCCTTTATCTTCTTTGGGGGCAAGCTCTGAGGGCACTAATTGCATTAACCAAACACTGCCTACCATACAAGCAAGAATAACAAATGGTGCCACCATTCGACGCTTTATTACTTTTTTAAGTAGCTCACGATAATAGGACTCTAATGCCTGAAAACGAGCTTCGACTATTTTATTAAAGCGATTTTGTTGACCATTATTTTTTAATAATTTACTGGCCAGCACTGGGGTTAATGTTAAGGCGATCAGTGAAGAAAAAATAACCGATACCGCCAGTAATACCGAGAACTCAGTAAATAACAATCCCACCATGCCATCCATAAAGGAAATAGGTAAAAATACCATCACTAACACCACGGTGGTGGCAACAACGGCAAAAGCAACTTCCCGTGTGCCTTTATAAGCCGCTAACAAAGGAGGCTCGCCACGCTCAAGATGATGAAATATATTTTCCACCACCACAATGGCATCATCAACCACCAATCCAATCGCTAAAATAAGCGCCATTAAAGTGATGAGATTAATTGAAAAACCAAAGTATTGAGCAGCAATAAAAGAGGAGATCAATGAGACCGGCACAGTGATCGCCGGAATTAACGTCGCACGTACTTGCCCGATAAAGATATACAGGACTAAAACCACTAAACCACCCGTGACAAACAGGGTGTTATATACTTCAGAGATAGACTCTTCAATAAAAACAGTGGAGTCATAATCCATGGTCAGTAAGGCACCCTCTGGTAAAAAGGCTTGTATTTTTTCAACTTCTTCCCGTACCGCAATCGAAACATCCAATGGATTAGCATCGGATTGTGGAATAATGCCCAAGCTTAAATTAACCAAACCATCACTTTTAAAGGAAGAATTTTCATTCTCAGCCCCAATCGTTACTTCTGCAATATCCTTAAGGTAAATAGGTGTACCGTCATTTGCAGTGCGCACAACCAGGTAATTAAAATCCTCTGGTTGTGCATATAATCTGGCCGTACGAACGGACATCACCGTGGTATCATTACGCACTTCGCCACCCGGACTTTCAACATTTTCGCTGTTTAATGCGCTAATGATGTCAGCACTGGTGACCCCCCTACCCGCCATTAAGTCAGGAAACAACTTCACGTACATCACTTTGTATAAACCACCGCTCAGGCTCACGGAACTGACTCCGCTAAGCAGACTAAAACGATCTTCTAAAACCCGCTCAGCATAATCGGTGAGTTGCACACGATCCATGTTGACGGAATTTAAATTGATATAAATAGAAGCTTCACCACTGCCATTATCTTTTGAGACAATCGGATCATCACTTTCATCTGGCAAACTGCGTTTTGATTTATCAACCGCATCACGGATATCACTGACCCCTTCGGTAATATCCCAGTCTATATCAAAGGTTATCTTAATACGCGACATGCCATTACGGCTAGTTGATGAAATTTCATCAATACCACTGATGCCGGAAAGTTGATCTTCAATCACCGAGGTGACTTGGCTTTCCATAATAGAAGCAGCCGCGCCCTCGTAACGCGTCATCACACTGACAACGGGGCTTTCAATATCAGGCATCTCACGTACTGCGAGTTTATTAAAAGAGACCGCGCCAAATACACATAACAAAAGACTAAGTACAATCGCGACAACGGGTCGTTTAACGGAAGTATCAGAAAGCCACATTATGGTGCCTCCTGCGCCGATTTCAGCGCACCTTGGTGTTGAGTGTTAGACTGTTTTGGAACACTTAAATCCTTAATTTTTAAACCATCGGACATATTAACCAAACCTTGTACCACAATACGATCACCCACGTTGATACCTGATTCAATCAAGACATTATTCTGAATGCGCCCCCCTAATATAACCTCAGAGCGTTGTACTGTATGCGCATCGGTGACACGGTAAACAAAGCGTTTGGTACCCGCATACTCTAACGCTTGCACCGGAATAATCGCTTCTTTGACCGCTGGAAATACAATTTCAGCGGACATCATCATGCCGGGTTTTAAACGCTTATCTTTATTTTCAAACTGAACCCTAATACGCAAATTAAGGGTATCGGGATTAATACGCGAATCAATGGCCATCAATTCGCCTATAAAAGGAATGTTTGGCCACGCACGATTAGTGGCCGTTACTTGCATGCCATTTGACAATAAAGATAAGTAACGCTCAGGTACTTGCAAATCCAAGTTCATCAGTGAAAGATCATCTAAAGTGAGTAATTCTGAGCCCACGGAAACCATTTGCCCACGGCTGAAATCTAATAAACCGATGGTGCCGGCAAAAGGGGCTCTCAAGGCGTGATAGTTAACATCCGCTCGCATCGATATTAAACGTGCTTTGGCGATGTCAACCAATACTATTTGTGCATCTAATGCGGATTGGGTGACCGTATTACTTTTAATCAAGCGTCGGTGCTCACTTAATTTTCGGCGTTCATCCGCTAAAAAAGCTTGCGCTTCAAGCAATGCAGCTTGTGCTTTTGTTGCATCTAATTTGAACAGTAATTGCCCTTCTTTAACCTGCTGATTTGCTTTTACATTAATCGACGCCACTTTACCCGCCACCTCGGTGGCAATATTGACAAATTGAACAGACTGTAATTTACCAATAAGTGCAATACGTTGCGAAATTTCATGCTCTTCCACCACCTCGCTGTAAATAGAGACAACTTGTGGGGCGCGTTTATTTGCTGGATGTGGCGCGCTCAAAGCGGGAAAAGTAAGGCTTATGAGGGTCAAAAACAAGGTGCTCAAAAAAATAGATTTATTCATTCTATATGCTTCTTCTAATTTGTGTGAGGTGACAAATGATGATATTTAAAAACAATGATAACAATAAGTTATTGTGTATATTAAAACAAAGTAATTTTTCAGGAATATGTCAAAAACAGTTTATTTTGTGGCAAATTATGTCTATATGATCATATTGACATACTTTGACACAAAACCGTTCGTAAAACAGGCAATAAGCAGAGGAATCATTTATTAAAGAAACAAATTTAAGTGACCGCAAGTCGTTTACTTATTTGTTCAACATACAACTTGCTAATAAATCCGCAAAAAAAGCATTGCCTTTTTTATTTGAAAATTCAATATTACGCAGCGGAATGCCATCAACATCAGGGTGTGCACTGATCGCTAATGCCATGCTGCTTTCTCGGATCACATGTAACGTGGGATAAGGAGAGCGATTAGTGTAGTTCGACGCTTGGTTTTGAGGCTCACCAGCAAAACAATAATCAGGATGGAA
Source organism: Psychromonas sp. (assembly GCA_037132845.1). Taxonomy (GTDB): domain Bacteria; phylum Pseudomonadota; class Gammaproteobacteria; order Enterobacterales; family Psychromonadaceae; genus Psychromonas. The sequence goes on along the minus strand of JBAHZV010000086.1, from coordinate 11,829 downwards.
GTTCGCTAATTGATACACGCCTTCATAGCCCTCTAAATAAAGTAACTCATTAGCGAGATCCACTATCTCTAAAAAAGCATAAAAATCTTCAAAACCATTCGCCATAATAAACAAAGTGGTTTCTATCTCACTGTGATCATCTAAAAAACGACATTCATTTAATAACGATTGTAAAACTAAGGTCTTGTCATCCCCCTCAGCGAGCGTGTATTTAATTGAGCCACGCTCGACTTCTTTACGAGCAAAGGGACAAATATTGTATTTAACAATCACATTTTTAACCCAGTTTTGGGTATGTATTATCATCATTTCATTACTGATCATATAAAATCTCTGTGGGCTATTTTAAAAAATCGCTAAAAAGGCAAGATGAGGGGCTGTTGCTCTTTTTTTATTTTCTTTTACCACTGATGCTCATTGTAATACCAAAGGAATTAATTAAGTGATCAAGTATTACGCAGAAAAATTTATCACTAACAAGGCGTGAGTTGCAGGAGATAGTTATTCTCACTTCAAGACTCACAACATAGGTAGGGTTAATTTTAACAACTAAGGCTGATCACCTTTTTAGTTCTTTCGGTATTAACATAAGCTATCGATTTTTAGCGGTCAGCTTTGGCTAAAACTTAAAGACAAAAAAGGAGCCTATTGGCTCCTTTTTTAATAACAAATTTCGATGCTGTTAACGGCTAACTGAGCGCTATATCACTTAACTAATATGGGTTAAGCCACCCATGTAAGCCTGAAGTACTTCAGGTATCTCAATGCGACCATCTTCTAATTGGTAGTTTTCAAGCACAGCAACCAATGTACGACCAACGGCAAGTCCAGAGCCATTAAGTGTATGGATCAGTTCTGGTTTCTTTTTACCCGTGGGGCGAAAACGTGCTTGTAAACGGCGCGCTTGAAAATCACCAACATTAGAGCACGACGAAATTTCACGGTAGGTTTGTTGTGCAGGTACCCACACTTCTAAATCATAGGTTTTGGTTGCACTAAAACCCATGTCACCCGTACATAATACGACTTTACGAAAAGGCAGTTGAAGATTTTTTAATACTTGTTCAGCATGTTTAGTGATTTCTTCCAATGCTTCAAAGCTTTTATCAGGATGTACAAACTGTACTAATTCCACTTTATCAAATTGATGTTGGCGAATTAATCCTCGGGTATCACGTCCGTAAGAGCCCGCTTCACTGCGAAAACAAGGGGTATGTGAAGTAATTTTAATCGGCAAATCAGCTTCATCATAAATCACATCACGACTCATATTAGTCAAAGGCACTTCAGCCGATGGGATAAGTGACATGCCGACCCCCTCTTCTGTTGCAGGTTTAGTATTAAACAAGTCCTTACCAAATTTTGGCAGTTGTGTGGTGCCGTATAAACTTGCTGAATTAACTAATAGTGGTACGTACATCTCTGTATAACCATGCTCATTAGTGTGTAGATTTAACATATATTGCGCTAAAGCACGGTGCAATTTAGCAATTTGCCCTTGCATCACGATAAAACGTGAGCCACTGATTTTTACTGCAGATTTAAAATCAAGTCCACCTAACGCCTCACCTAAATCAACGTGATCTTTTACTTCAAAAGTAAATGTTTTAGGTGTGCCCCATGTTGATACTTCAACATTGTCATTTTCATTTTCACCTATTGGCACCGACTCATGGGGTAAATTAGGAAGCGTGTAAGCTATTTCTTGAATCTGCTCTGCCAGTTTTGTAAACTCTTCTTTGGCGGTATCTAGCTGCCTGCCTAATTGCGCCGTTTTTTCTCGCAGTGGAGTAATATCTTCACCACGCTTGGCGGCCATTCCAATCTCTTTTGAACGGCTATTACGCTCAGCTTGTAAAGATTCAGTTTGCACTTGTAACGATTTGCGTTTTTCTTCAAGCGTGTTAATTAACTCAACATCTAATGGAAAACCACGTTTGGCGAGTTGTTGTGCGGTATTATTAATATCATTACGTAAAAACTTTGGATCTAACATTTTATTTGTCCTAACTCTTTAAAACTAATAGTGTGCCCATATAGGCAGCTAAAATACAAAAGACAACATTTAAGACGACGTTTAACATCGCTTTTAACAGTAAGCCCTGTTGCAATAACAAGACATTATCCATTGAAAATGTTGAGAATGTGGTTAATGCACCTAAAAACCCAACGCTAATTAAAGGCCACCAAGGTGAAGAAGCAATGGTTTCTTGCTGTACTGACTGAAAAATAAACCCCATCATCAACGAGCCCAACAGATTAACCGCAAGTGTAGCAAATGGAAAACCTTTTCCAAAGAGGCTTATCATGCCAAGGCTAATTAAATAACGTAACGTAGCACCAAAAGCGCCACCACAAGCCACTAAAGTAATACTGATGATCATATTATTCATAGCGTCTATCTCCACTGTTTTTATTGAGTTGTTTTAAGTAGTCTAGTTTAGTGGCAATCTGCTGTTCAAAACCTCTATCTGTCGGTTTATAAATATTTTCTTGTTGCAACTCGACCGGTAAATAAACTTCACCCGCGGCAAAAGCACCTTGTTCATCATGAGCATAACGATAACCCGCATTATGTCCGAGATCTTTCATTAACTGGGTTGGTGCATTGCGCAAATGTAACGGCACATCAAAAGCTGGGTAATCATTGACCAACTGTTTTGCTTTTGAAAATGCCATATACACCGCATTACTTTTTGGCGCAGAAGCACAATAGACAATCGCTTGTGCAATCGCACGCTCACCCTCGTAGGGGCCAATACGGCTAAAACAGTCCCAAGCGTTAATCGCTATCTGCATCGCGCGGGGATCCGCATTACCAATATCTTCCGAGGCGATAGCCAATAAACGTCTGGCTACGTATAATGGATCACATCCACCCGCAAGCATACGTGCAAACCAATAAAGTGAGGCATCAACATCAGAGCCACGCACGGATTTGTGAAAAGCGGAAATTAAATCGTAAAACAGGTCCCCTTTATTATCAAAGCTAACCCCTTCACGACCCGCGATCTCCATTAACAACGTTAAGGTGATCAAACCATCAACGGCCATATCACTGAGCAATTCAAGATAATTAAGGGCTTTACGCGCATCCCCCTGTACTAAGGTTGCTAATTTGTATTTAACCCCTTCTTCAAAATGAATGTTTTTATCCGCTAAACCATCACGCGCAGTACAAGCTTGATCAATCACGGCTTCAATTTCATTATCGGTGAGTTTTTTAAGCAAATAGACACGTGCACGTGATAACAATGCATTGTTCAGTTCAAAAGAAGGGTTTTCAGTGGTCGCACCAACAAACAATAACGTGCCATCTTCAATAAAAGGCAAAAATGCATCCTGTTGGCTTTTATTAAAACGATGTACTTCATCAACAAATAATAACGTGCGTATACCCGACGCTTGGTTTTGTTTGGCTATTTCAATCGCAGCACGTATTTCTTTAATGCCCGAGGTCACTGCTGAAAGGCGTTCAACATGAGCCTGGCAATAGGTCGCAATTAATTCAGCTAAAGTAGTTTTACCTGTTCCAGGGGGGCCCCATAAAATCATAGAATGAGCGGCACCTGATTCTAAAGCCTTGCGCAGCGGTTTATCCTTGCCAACGATATGAGACTGTCCAATATATTCAGCAAAGCCCTTAGGGCGCATACGTGCAGCTAAGGGTTGAAATTCATTATGAGTATCAAAGAGATCACGCATTAACGTTGATCATCCACTTCCACGCCCGCTGGAATATTAAAATTAAATAAGGTATTCGGCACTTTGGTGTCTATGCTCTGATGCGTTAACATAAACTCACTGCGCTGCCCGAGCGCTTCAATCATCACAAATTGACTAATATTATCATTGTTATCAAAGTCAAAAATGAAAGTCGTTGCTTGAACGTTATCGGGATTGGTAACCGTAAATTGATTATTTTGTTTACTAACCATGTAATCTTGCCACTGCTCATCATCGCTCCCGGCGATAAGTGCAAAGGGTGTATCATTGATGGCATCACTAAAATTAATCAAGGTCACCTGTTCGATAAAAGGACTGTAATACCAGATAGTCTGACCATCGGAGACAATTAATTCTTCTTCTGGGACGTTAACTTGCCAAAAAAACTTACCGGGACGAGAAATGATCATTTCACCGCGACTCTCATTTAATAACTTTCCTTCTGGACTTAAAACACGTTGTACAAAAGAGGCTTTAATTTGGTCAAAAAGAGCGAGTTTTTCTTTTAATTGTGTGGCTTCTACAGAAAGCGCATGAGACACCGAACTGAGTAACAATAAACAGACTGATAATAAAACTTTTTTCATTTAAATTAATCCTTAACGGGTGGAGGTGCTAAAACATCACGGCTACTGTTTGCCCCCGAAGGCGCACTGATAATACCCTGTGCCTGCAACTGATCAACAAGGCGCGCTGAGCGGTTATAACCAATTCTAAATTTACGTTGGATACTAGAGATAGAGACTTTACGTATTTCAGTAATAAAAGCGACCACTTCATCAAACAGAGCATCGATGTCATTATCACTATCGTGCTCTTCACCCGGCAAAATATTATCGAGGCTTAAATCTCCTTCTAGAATATCTTTAACATAATTGGGTGCACCACGTTTTTTCCAATCAGCAACAACTTTATGAACTTCATGATCATCAACAAAAGCACCGTGTATGCGTGTTGCCACCCCTCTTCCTGGTGGGAGGTATAACATATCACCATGACCTAATAGCGTTTCTGCACCTTGCATGCCTAGAATAGTGCGTGAATCAATTTTACTGGAAACTTGAAAAGCGATTCGTGTGGGTATATTGGCTTTAATCAAACCAGTAATGACATCTACCGATGGACGCTGTGTTGCTAAAATAAGATGAATACCGGCAGCCCGTGCTTTTTGTGCAATACGAGTAATAAGCTCTTCACATTTTTTGCCCACAATCATCATCATATCGGCAAACTCATCCACCACTACAACGATATTGGGTAGTTTTTCTAAATTCGGAGCCGTTTCATCCATGCTGTCCCCCTCTTTCCAAATCGGATCAATTAATGGAGCGCCCGACTCAATTCCCTCTTTTACTTTTGCGTTATAACTGGCTAACGTTCTCACCCCAACGGCAGAAAGTAGCTTATAACGTCGTTCCATTTCACCAACACACCAGCGCAGTGCATTGGCAGCTTCTTTCATATCGGTGACCACTTCGGTCAGTAGATGTGGGATGCCCTCATAAACGCTTAACTCCAGCATTTTGGGATCAATTAAAATCATGCGTACATCTTCAGGTGACGATTTGTAAAGAAGGCTCACCAACATACAGTTAATTCCAACTGATTTACCCGATCCCGTAGTACCCGCCACTAAAAGGTGAGGCATTTTTGCTAAATCAACCACCACCGGCTCACCAGAAATGTCCGCGCCTAATACCATTGACAGGGGTGATTTAGCATCTCTAAAGACTTGGCTACCTAATACTTGCGAGGCAAAAACTGTCTCACGGTATTTATTAGGAAGTTCTAAAGCAATCACCGCTTTACCGGGTATTTGGTCAACAACTCGCACGCTCATCGCCGACAGTGCGCGCGCTAAATCTTTTTCTAGACTGCTCACAGTACTTACTTTCATACCCGGCGAAAGTGCAAGTTCAAAACGGGTGATCACTGGGCCCGGTAAAACATTAACCACATCAGCTTTGATTTTAAATTCCAACAATTTGGCTTCCACTAAACGCGCAGCTGTCTGTAAATCTTCTTCGGAAACCGGATGTGTTTTCTTATTCGGGCGATCCAGAAGATCAATGCTCGGAAAAGGCGCTATATTTTTATCTATTTTAGGTGTGATAGTGGGTCTGGCGTGTTCTGGAAGGTGTGAAAAATCAGGCACAATCTCAGCCTCTTCCAGGAAGTCTATTTCGTGAGTCTCTGGCACATCAATCTCGTCAAAAGACATTTCTTGATAGGGTTCATCGTATTCGTCACTCAGAACATCGGCAATAGGTGGCGTAATGATTTGCTTTTCTGTTTTCTTTTTAAACCATTTTTTAGCGCTATTATTATCCGTATCAAGTGACTGTTCAGCCTCATGCTCTAATGCACGCGATTCATTTCTTGCTCTTAATCGCTTCGATAATGACAATAGAAATACCACTGTATTAATCGTCAATTCACCCAGTCCATCCACTAAGCGTAACCATGAAAAACCAAGTAACAGTGTAATACCGGAAATAAACAGTGTTAATAAAATAAGATTAACGGCAAGTAAGCTAAAGAAACTAAGCATGCTCTGGGAAATGATATCCCCGGTTAACCCACCCGATGGGTAATAATGAAAATCATTAAAATTAAGTGATGCTAAACCTGAAAGACTGGCAATCGTAAAGATAAAACCAATGATGCGTAAGCTGAGATTGAGGTAATCAATATCAAGGGTAAATGTTGGTTTCCAAAAAAGAACCCATGCTAAAGTAGAGACAACAAAAGGCACCAGATAGGCTAATAAACCAAAACTATAAAAAAGCACATCCGCGATCCAAGCACCGACACGTCCGCCCTCATTTTGAATTTCAGAAACCCATTGCAGTTGCGACCAACTTGGATCGACAGGTGAAAATGAAAGCAGAGAAAGAGACACAAAAACAGCACAGAAGAGTGTCATGATCACACCTACCTCGAACAATTTTTGTACACCAGTAAGGTGGTTAATCATATTTTTTTTAAACAAAACAAACCTCAAATGCAGAAAAGAGAACTAATCAAGAAAATCAGCCGGTAATTGATGGCGCAAACGTAACCATATTTTACCACTCGCGAAAGCAGAATCACGTACTGTTTGCATTATTTGTTGCAACTCACCATTTTCTAGCACAGATTTAATATCAGCATAAAAATTAAGCGCAATCGAGCGTGCTTCACTGTTGGAAAAGTAAAAGATACCCACCTTGCGATAGAGATCCTGCAAGCCATTTAAAATAAGCACATAAATCATGTTATTTGATGACACCGCGACTTGATGGTAAAAACGGTAATCATATTCTGTAAACTCTTCACTACTGGCATCTAATGAGGGCGTGTTTTCTAAAAAATTGAGTATTGTTTCATTATTGTGTTTGGCCGCCATACGCAAAATAATGGTACTGATATTGGTGCGTACTGACATCAACTGATCAATAAAATCACTGCGTCTACTGATATCTAAACGTGTCAGAGTACTTAAAATATTAAGTCCTGATGTTTCCCAAAAATCATTGACCTTGGTTGGTTTACCATGGTGAATTGTTATCCAACCATCCTTTGATAAGCGTTGTAACACTTCGCGTAGCGTAGTACGTGTTACACCAATTTTATCGGCAAGAAAACGTTCTGCGGGTAACTCTGAATTGATCGCTATCGAACCATTCCAAATTGACTCTATCAAATATTGCTCTGCAACATCCGCCGGTCCTTTCGCTTTCATTATCATCTATCAATTTACCCATTTTTTTATTATTTTACTGCGTCCATGATAGCACAATCCTGACCGCCAAAACATGTTATGTTTCACGCGCTACAAATGTGATTATACTTACCATTTTTTTATTTTCAGGGTAAATTCAGTCACATAAAATTATTAACATTTGATATCAATAGCCAGTTAATGATACAAATAAGAACCTTATCAAGTATTGGAAATAATTGTGTTCTCTTTCTTAAAAAACTTATCGAGTCAACGTCAACCTTGGTTATTATTAGCATTTAGTGCTTTAGTTATGGAACTGTGTGCACTGTATTTTCAACATGTAATGAAATTAGAGCCCTGCGTGATGTGTGTTTACGAACGTATCGCCATGATAGGCCTCATATTAACGGGGTTGATAGGCGCAATCGCACCAAAAATCCTACTTCTACGGCTGATTGCTTTTGTCGGTTGGGGGGTCAGTGCGATATGGGGATTATTGTTAGCTGTTGAGCATACGGATTATCAGATGAACCCATCCCCTTTTGCAACCTGTGAATTTTTTCCTAACTTTCCTGATTGGGCGCCCTTACATGAATGGCTACCGTGGTTATTAAATCCAACGGGTGATTGTGCAGATATTGTCTGGCAGTTTTTAGGATATTCAATGCCACAATGGTTGATTGTGAGCTTTTCTATTTACACGGCTTTATTCCTGATTATTGCACTCAGCGCATTATTGCCTAAAAAGTAGCAAATAATTGTGGCTTTTTAGTTCCTTTGATATGAGTAAAGCATCTTGATTGGTAACGGGTATAGGTTCATTTAAGCGCGGTTAATTTCAATACCAAGGCGGGATCAATTTTCACATCGAACCAGTTAATACGCCAGTCTAAATGAGGTCCCGTTGCTCGGCCACTTTTACCAACAGCTGCAACCACCTGCCCTTGTTTAACTTCATCACCTTGTTTTACATAACTATCACTTAAATGTAAAAAAGTTGAGCTGATACCCTGCCCGTGGTCAATAATCATGGTGCCACCAGAATAAAACATATCGGGGACCCATAATAACACCGTGCCTGATGCCGGAGCTTTTACCGGATCGCCCGTATTACCCGCATAATCTAAACCAAAGTGAGGACGTTTTGGCACGCCGTTATAGACTCGTTGGCTACCATAAACGCCTGTGATGGAGCCTTCCATTGGGGCAATGAAACCTTGAGCAAAAAAGGTTAGATCGCTGGCAATTTTCCGTGCTGCTTTCACCTGTTTACTATCTTGCCTTGAACGAGAAACTGCTTGGGGATTAGGTTGCATGATGCTTTTTTTAATGCCTTCAATGCGCTGAATATTATACTCACGCTTTTCGGGTGTTAAGGTTTTTGTCACCCGATCACCATTAATATCAGTGATCACTAATTGATAATTTTGTTGGTCATCACGAGAAAAACCAAAGGTATAATCTCCTTGGTGAGAAACAGTGATTTTTTTACCGTTTAGGGTAACGCTATTTGTTGCTAACGTTTTACCAACCAGTAAACCACCCTGCTGTAGTTCACCCGATAATACTATGTTATGACTGGCATTAACGGTGGCGTTATTACTGGCATTAGAGAGAGTATTAGTGGTGGCAGCCACTTGCAGATTGATCGCAAAGCTGCTGACAAGTGCCAATGAAATGAATGTTCTTGTTAAACGGGTAACCATGAATAATGCTCCTTTAGCCACTCTTTTGTAAGCAACAACTTGGCGCTGTTATTTGCTGATCTAGAATGGTTGATGTTTATCTGATACAAAATAAAGTCGGTCAATAACTCTCCGTAGAATCACCGTTAACCAGAGCTACAATTTTGCTATGCACAGCAATATCAAATAAGCATTGTGGGCATGATAACTAAAATAAGGGTGATCTTGTTCATTGCTTGGCGAGACAGTAAATATCTTGTCAGCGTTTACAGCAAGCACTCTTCAATTTAACATCAATTTTATCATCGATAAAGATTTTAGTTTTAGATCCATGATTATGAACAACAACCTTTGCGCCCCCATTTGCTTGGCAACTTATCAAACAGCACTTTAATCATCAGTATCGCCAATAGCACACCAGAGCTATAAACAATGGCATCCGGTAAGAGCTGATGCTGCTCACCGATTTGTGGCATCACCACAAAACCATAGGTTGCCACAAGATAGTTAACTAAAACCCCTGAGACTAATGCGACACCGAGCACACCACCTAAATAACCAAATAGTGCGCGTTTGCCAAGCTCTTTAGTGACCACCCCTATTGTGGCAATATTCGTAGCGGGACCTGCTAGCATGAAAACCAGCACCGCACCGGGAGAGATACCGGCGAGCAACAGACCCGCGGCAATTGGCGTCGATGCGGTCGCACAGATATACATAGGCACAGAGATAACCACCATGACTAACATAGCCAAGATACCGTCTCCCCACTGGAGCATAAAATCCGTCGGCACAAAGGTCTGCACGATGGCAGCGAAAAACAGGCCAACTAACAGCCAGAGGGTAGTATCTCGTACTAAATCGGTAGCAGCGAAGTGCAAGCCCTTGCCGATGCGACTGAGCACAGAAGTTCCCTTGAGATCACTGGCAATATCTTGGGTCGATTCGCAACAACTGTCTGGATCTGATTTAGATTCATCCTTGCTTGAACTACAGCATGCAGATTCTGCATCCTTGGCTTTAGCTGTAGTTTTACTGCTACAACATGAGTCTGTATTGCCCTCTGGCACAGATGTCGATGCGCTATTCAACGACACTGGGCTTGTAATAGACGTTATCGTCACGCTGGGAGCCAGTTCTGGCTCAGTTTTATTAGAAGAAGCGCTACAACAGCTACTCTTACCCTTAGGCTCAACCTTGTCTTTTTTGCTACTACAACAAGATGAGGAAGCGGCACTTACCCTTGTTGAATTTGTTTGAAGCGGATCTTCATCTGTTAATGGATCCTCATCCCTGCCGACTAAAAGTCCGGCAACAATTGCACTGATAACCGCAGCAATGGGCCTCACGATAGCCATAAACGGCCCGAGTAGTACATACGAAACCATCACCGAATCGACACCTGTTTCCGGCGTAGAAACTAAAAAAGAAGTCGTGGCCGCCTTAGAGGCTCCAGAGCGGCGCAGACCGACAGCGGCTGGAATAACACCACACGAACACAGGGGTAAGGGAGCACCTAACAACGCAGCCTTAACCGTCGTTTTAAATCCATGACCACCTAACTGTTTTTGCATCCAAGCCATCGGAACAAACATCTTTAACATACCCGCGAGGAACAACCCCAACAGTAACCAAGGAGCGGAATCTAAAAAAAGATTAATAAAATTTGATAACAACATATTTAGCCCTTACTTTGGCAATTTTTGGTGTACTGAGCGTTATCATGGTGATGATCATGATTCTCGCATTTAATATTCTCTGTATTGGTTTCGAGCGCTTCTAATATAGAGCAATGTTCGGCACTATCGGAACTACCACCACAGGCATCGGATAATCGTTGCAAGGAGATTTGAAAATATTTTAACTCAGAAATTTTGGCTTCGACATGAGCGAGTTTACTATCCACTAGCCCCTTCACATCGGCGCAAGCCCAGTTGGATTTATCTAATTCGATTGAAAGCAACTCGGTGATTTCGGCTAAAGTAAAACCAACAGACTTAGCACGTAGGATAAAACGCAGTCGCTCGGCATCTTTTTCCGTATAGATCCGATAACCAGAATCGGTGCGTGAAGATGGTGATAACAAACCACGCTTCTCATAAAATCTTAAGGTATCGGCTTTCACTTCGCACTGTTTAGCCAATTCTCCAATTCGATACATGTTTTTTTAAACTCCATTTGACCGCTCACAAACTCTTATTAACGGTCAGTATAAACCCTAGAGTTAAATCCAAGGTCAAGAGATATATGTGGCTCCGATATAAATTTCAGGGTGGGATAATACATTGCTCGCGTTGTGATCTCATCTTCTCAAATAAAATTTCAGAGCTAAAGTTCTTATTGCAACATGCCCGTTGTATTTTACCAGCACCGTTATTTGTATGAGAAGTATCTCAAAATGTAACGTCAAGTAACCAATGGGGGATATTTTCAGCTGGTCAACCGAGTTGCCCATCGTCTCAAGCTAAAAACATGAGACTACAAAGCATGATAGGTAACAAAAAAATAGCATCGTTGGCGAGCTTGTCTCCAAAACGAGAAACTACACCATCAGTAAACTTTAATTATGGAGGATTAAATGAAAAAACTTATCACAGTCATCTTGGGTATTATCATTATGTCTGGCTGTAAAACGACAGATATAAGCCCTTTAATTCTCTTACCAGAAGATGATAAATATCAAACTATTGATTCGCTATCTGTAACTTATAT
>JBAHZV010000012.1:0-48304 GCA_037132845.1 Psychromonas sp. | reverse complement strand
TATGCGACGAAGGCACGGCGTAGGTGGGATTTGTATTTTTTACGGCGCGTGAGTAGTCACCACGCACCATATTTACATTAATTGCAGGCGCACAAAAACAGGCAAGCGCATCTGCATCTTGACCTGTTTGTTGGTGAGGGTATTGCAACGAATCAGTCAATTAAACGCTAATTAGACATCTAAGTTATCTTTGGCGTTACCAATTAATTCAATTAACTCATCTTCCAAATCCTTCAAATCTTCAATAGTAGATTGCACATCCAAATGAGTAACCCGGCTAAAAATGGGTTTATAAATATTGCCATCTACATTAAAAACATTTACATATAATGTTGAGCAAGTAGCTTGATAAATAACATTGATATGCAACACGTCATTATTTGTCATCGCCAGTATCATGATTGAGTTCACCATGACACAAGCTAACGGAGAGCTATTTGCAGGCTCGTTAATTGCCTGCTCTTTCACTTTTTTAGGGATTGTTAAACCGTTACCATTACTCACATTGCCTCCAAATCAGGCCACTTACCGCCCGTTTTAATAATATTCAGCACACTTTGTTCCTTATTTTTACTGTCCCAAAGTCCCCAATAGCGTTTTAACATCGCTATTTTAAAGCGATCACCAACAGGGCCTAAGTCCATCACTTGCACAAAGGCGAATGAATAACCTTGTGTGCGCTCAACCTTAATAAAGCAGTCGTCGGAATCGTCGTCATAAACCAAATTATTATTGCTAACTCGCATGGTTAAGCTCCTTTTAATAGTGCACATTTAAGTGCAGGTGGCAGTGTTGGCGACACCACTTCAACAAACGCAATGCGCTCATCACGGGTTAAATTCATAATTAAAATAAACGGGGCAGTTGCACCCAGCGCTAACGCCGTGCTATATTCTTTCGACATAATTAATACATTCCAGTTTTGTTTATGTACGTGATAATTCAGAGTTACAGCTCTGGTTATCACACTCTCAACACACCTCGGTTAACACCAAAATGCACCAAATTCTTTGACTGTTCGCTCTTCAAGCTTTGCTTTTCTCCATTGCAAACAAATTTGAACAGCTTCTTCTCTACTTCGTACTTTTCCGAAATAAACCTCTTTTCGGCATTCAACACCTGCAATCACCAACCTAGAAAAAATATAGGGACGACCTCCTGACTTAGTGGCTTTACATAAACCCACAGGGAATGCGGCATTACCTTTTTTCTTGGCGTGCTCAAAAGGGGTTTTGCCATCGACTTTACACAGATTCACTTTTTCTTTAATTGCTCCTGTTTCTATTTCAAAATAGCGTTGAATTCGCACACCCTCATTGGTTGTGTGGTTGCATTTCCATTTTTTGTTTATCTGTTACAAAACAAACGCCTCTCATGATACAAACCCACGTACCGCATCCCACTCGTTACGCGCTTTTTTTTGCTGGTTATCGATATGCGCCGCTAAATCATCGACCGCTACTAGCCACGGTGAGCTGTTTTTTGCTGTTAGACGAAAGGTGGGAACGGGTAACCGTTGCGCCTCTGCACGTTGTTTGGCGGTTTGAATCTTAATGCCGAAAAATTCATCACAAATTTCACTTAATTCAATAACCGGTTTTTTAAATCGGTAAAGCAATAAAAATGTAGTGTCCATATTTTCCTCCATGTTTAATTGTCTTTATTTGCCACATCTAAAATAAACTGGCCTGTGTCAACCAATTTATATAGCGCGATCAAATCGATAAGGATCGCTAAGCGCTCCTTAGTGCGAGGGATGACTGGGATTTCTGCATTTTGTACCATTTTTTTCACACGGCTTGGTGACATACCCGTCTGCGTGCAAAATTTATCGACGGACATAAATGGCATCGGCGGTGTTATCTGAAATACTTTTTTTGTGTTATCCATAAAAATTTTCCCATCTGTTTGTGATACCCTGTTAAGTTGTTTAATGTTCGTGATACGCAGTCAAATGCTCGCGATAAGTCGCGGTGTACCTATGTACACGTCAATAGTGTACTTTTGTACTCGTGGAGTCAAGATGCAATTAGGAAAAAAATTAAAAGCAATTAGATTGGCTGAAAATTTAAATCAACTTGAAATGTCTCAACTTATTGATATTTCAATAGATTCAATTAAAAGTTATGAAACATTAAGGAGGACTATAAATGAAGGGAATTTAATGAAGATCACTAATAATGAGCGATTTTCAAAATATACTCTTTGGTTGATGATAGGAAAGACCGCGCCCGAATCCAATCAGGTGAGCCCTGATTTTTCTATTTTATTAGCATGCGGGCTTATCGAAGAAGAGGCGGAAAAGCGAGCGTAGAAAATTGCATGAAAATGTACTACCGGTGGGGTGGGATAGGTTGATTTAACGGTCTTTTAAATCTCATAGAAAATCGGCGGAGTTATCTAAAACATTTTTTTTGTACTACCAATAAAAATTTTCCATCTGTTTGTGACTCCCTGTTAAGTTGTTTAAATGTTCGCGACTTTAGACTGCGTTATATAACGCCACCTAACAGAGTAAAGTCAATATGGAACTAGGAATAAAAATAAAAGCAATACGAATTTGTGAGGAACTAAATCAAATCGAATTCAGTCAACGTATTGATTTGGCAATAGGAACATTGCAGGGTTATGAACGAGGTAGGCGACATCCATCTGGAGATAGCTTATTAAAAATTACAACACACCCACAATTTGAGAAATATACGTTGTGGTTAATGACAGGTAAAACCGCACCAGAATCCAATCAGGTGAGCCCTGATTTTTCTATTTTATTAGCATGCGGGCTTATCGAAGAAGAGGCGGAAAAGCGAGCGTAGAAAGTTGCATGAAAATGTACTACCGGTGGGGTGGGATAGGTTGATTTAACAGCCTTTTAAATCTCATAGAAAATGAGCTAAAAAATTAAAAAGGATTATTAAAGTGATGGAAAATAAAATATCCAAAAAGCTAATTGTAGGAATCATCTTATTACCAATTGTTTTTGCCTGGTTTACCTTAAAAAAAGGGTATTCAAAGAAAGCAAAGGTGTTTTCATTTGGGTGGTTATTTTTAAGTATATTGCTAACTATTACTTCTTCTCCGGACAATATTCAAAATAATATTGTTGCATTGCCAAATGGAAACAGTGCAACTGAAATGACACTAGCCACACCTATAGAGCCTCAAACCCAGAGAGAAAAAGAGATTGCCGCATTGGCAGAGGAACAACATATCCTATATCAAACTATCTATGATGCATCTCAAATAACCCCTACTACGGCATATGTGATTGAACCTACAAAATATATGCATGCAGAGTTTGAACTAGACTCTATTTATATAGATGCACATCTACTTCAAATTAAAAATATGTTACCTATTTTGCTAACTAAGTATCCTGGCGTCGATAAATTTTTCTTTGGTTTTAAATTAAAAGAAGGGGATATGTTTTTTTTAAAAGCGAACTTTGAACGATCAATGATTAAAGATATTGACTGGGATTATTATAAAGCGGAAGACGTTCCTCAGTTTGCTGCCAGCTATTGGTCACACCCGTAGACACAACGAGCAGATTACACTAATTAATAGATCGCTATTTTAATAGTTTCTCGTGCAACTTATGCGGAAACAACTGTGTGTAAACCGTCCATAGCGTATTTAAATTACGATGGCCGGTGACTTGTGCTACTTCCTCAATAGAAAACCCTGCCTCAAATAGGCGGCTTGCTCCTTCGCGCCTTAAATCGTGATAACGCAGATCATTAATCCCTAATTTATTCCGCGTTCGCTGAAAGCCTGCAGTAATGCTACGAGAGTTATAAGGGAAAACTTTCCCATCTGTTTTGGGTTGGCGCATTAAGATCTCAAAACTTTCACCCAATAACGGAACAATCATGTGATTACCTGCTTTTTTACGGGGATCTTTTCGGTCACGTACTACGATGGTTTTATGGTCGATGTTTAGATCATCCCAGCGGATAGCGCAAACTTCACCAATACGCATACAGGTTAAAATAGAAAAATCTAACAGATCGCAAAAGGGAATAGTACAATTTGAATCTTTCTCTCTCTCTTTTAGTGCATTTTTTAGTTTAATTAGTTCAGCAGTGGTGGGGCGGCGTGTTCTTTTTTGGCTTTTGCCAATTAGCGACATCTCCTTTAAGATGACAAATGCTTCATCAAACAGTTGATGGTTTGCTTCAATATCAAAAACTGGTCCCGCTTTTTTTAAAACAGCTTTTAAATATGACATATCATGAGAGATAGTTGCAGGGGATGTTCCTGCTGATTTTCTATTGCGACAATGCTTGATTAGATCGCTAATTTTGAGTTCATTGGTTTGAATTTTGGATATATCACAATCTCTGAGTAAACGGATACACATACGCTTTGTTCTACCATCGGTATCATAGAGATCTTTATCATTCATGTATTTATCAATTAAAGTGCCGATGGAGCATGATGTAACACTGTTTATGCCGTTTTCTTCTAAGTCTGCGACTCTATTTTTGCCAAAGGTAGTCGCTAACAATTTTTTTTTAAATGTTTTTGATTCTCTATGTATAATCAGGCTTTTATGTTTTACCGTTACGGTCACTTTATAACGAGATTCACCGCTAAGAAGAGTATATTTTGTGATACTAAATGAAGCCATATAAAGGTACACCTTTGGTATAATGTTGTCAGTACACTTTTGCGCGAGGTGTACCATAGGTGTACCATACATTGTAAAACTGTGAATTTCTATTAAATACCGTGATGAATTAAGAAGAATTTTAAATGACAAATATCGACACAACCCAAGTAAACACTGTTGTTGCAGGCATTCCTTGCTCTAACCGCTTTTCCATTGCTCCTATGCTTGATTGGACTGACAGACATTGTCGCCATTTTCATCGGGTAATGAGCAAAGAAACACTTTTGTATACTGAGATGGTGACCACCGGCGCTATTTTGTATGGCAAGGGCGATTACTTACAAAAAGGTGATGCTGAACATCCGGTTTGTTTACAACTGGGTGGCTTTGCCACGACTGACCTTGCACAGTCGGCATTAAAGGGTAAAGAGCGCGGTTATGATGAAATAAATCTTAATGTTGGTTGTCCTTCTGATCGTGTACAAAATGGTCGTTTTGGCGCGTGTTTAATGGCAGAAGGAGACTTAGTCGGTGATGCGGTAAAGGCCATGCAAGATGCGACGGGATTACCGATTTCGGTTAAAACACGCATTGGTATTGATGATTTAGATTCCTATGAGTTTCTCTGTGACTTTATTGAAAAAGTGCACCATAAAGGTTGTGATACTTTTATTGTACATGCACGAAAAGCGTGGCTCAGTGGGCTCAGTCCAAAACAAAATCGTGATGTGCCACCACTTGATTATGAACGTGTTTATCAGCTCAAACGTGACTTTCCACAACTGACCATTGCTATTAATGGTGGTATTAAAACATTAGATGAATGTGAGGCGCATTTACAGCATTTAGATGGTGTTATGCTGGGTCGTGAAATCTACTCTAATCCTTATCTTTTAAGCGCGGTTGATAAAACATTGTTTCATTCAGAGCAGGCTATTTTAACTCGATTTGAGATACTAGAAAAAATGTATCCTTATATAGAGCAACAGCTTAGCAATGGATCATATCTGAATCATATTGCGCGTCATATGTTAGGATTATTCCAAGGTTTGCCGGGTGCACGTGCTTGGCGACGTCATTTAAGTGAAAATGGACATATTCCTGGAGCGGGTATTGAGACCATGCAAAAAGCCGCTTCCTTTGTAACGGAAGAATAACGTTACTGAAAAAATAATGTACTGAAGAATAATGTAAAAGGATTAATGATGAAAAAAATGCTATTAGTTATCAGTTTTCTGAGCACTATTTTTGTGCTCAGTGGCTGTACTTCGTCACTTGAAAAAGAAGTTGAAATTGAGCAGGGAAAGCTGCTTCAGGAGCATAAAGCACGCCGTATGACCGTGGTGAGTAGTGCTAAACCCGCTGATGTTTTACCGGCGTTTACTTCTTTTACTTGGAGTGAGGAATACAGCTACGTATTGTCGGCAATCAACGATCATAGCGAAAAAGATATCCAGAAATACATTCGTGATGAAATTATTATTTACCTGAAAACGAAAGGTTACGTATATCAAGCGGATCCTAGACAAGCCGATGTAGTGATTGGTTTTCTTTTTGCATTAGAGAATGATTTTGCCGATCAACAGATTCAGGAAAAATTTGGTTTGTTACCGGGTATCAGCAGTCAAGGTATTACCGATATACGTTATGAAAAAGGTACATTATTGTTAACTGTTCTTAATGCTCAGCTAACGAATATCTATTGGCGCTCTGCGATGCAGGGGTTTGTAGATTTTGAAAAAGGTAGAGCTGATGATCGCCTCAATTATATGCAACATGTTTTAGGCATGATGATGTATGGCTTCCCCCAAGCAGGGCAGTAAATGTTACCGGTAGAGCTTCATTTTTTTAAGAGAGTTATATCTGCTTTATAAGCTTATTTTCACTGCGCTGATATCCGCAAGCTTGTAAAAATAATATTAAACCTGGTTGCTCATCCTCCGTTATTTCTGATAACAACAGTTGTACTTTATGGATCCCTTTTGTTTGTAGGTTTTTTTCTACTTCCAACAACAAATTTTTGCCTACTCCCCGACGGCGAGTAATATCACGGACACATAATAAGCTCAACTGAGCACCTTCTTTTGTGATAGAAACCTGTACGGCACTCAGGTGTCGCGCATTAAACAGGCTGACAAAAAATAGTTTGTCAGGTGTATTGATGAGTTTTTGTAATGCCTTGCTCGTTAATTCCTGCTCGCTTAAATAACCTTGATATAATTTTTGCAGATCAATGAACAACTGCGATGAACTTTTTGGTGAAAAAACAGATAAACGCATAATAAACTCTTATTGTATTTGGGTGCTATGCAGGTTAACAAAATTACTATTATTGCTCTTATTCACTTGACGCAATTGCTGACGTTTTTTTGCCATTGATGAACGCGCATGCGGTGGTAATAGAGCTTGTAGTGAGACTAATTTCACTTGCTTATTTTGCTGGTTGAATTTTTCGCTCAAGAACGCGATTGTTTGTGGATATGGGTGGGCAATAATAACCACGCTGAGATTTTTTTGTGCAAATTTAATGGCATGTTGAAACTGCTTTTCCATTGCTTGCTTGGTTTTGATGTTATCTAAAAAAATATGGCGACGCAGGGCGGGAACCCCTGATTGTTTTGCTGTGTTTTCAGCAATACTTTGCGCTGTGGTGCGACTGTCTAAAAAGTATAAACCCTGTTTTTGAAGGATATCCATGGTCCATTGCATCTGTTTTACCTCTTCGGTAAGCACGCTACCCATATGATTATTAATGCCTGTTGCATCAGGTAAGTAGCGCAGTGACTGACTTAAACACTCTTTAAATTGCTGTTCTTGCATATTGAGCATCAGTGCACCTGCACCTAATTTTTCATTATTTGTTTTGGCTTGCATGGGGATATGCAGTAATAGCTCACGCCCTTGTTGTTGTGCAAGACGTGCCATCTTTTTGGCATAGGGAGTATAGGGAAGAATTGAAAAGGTGATGGCGGCGGGCAACGTTAATGCTTGAAAATCATTCTGACTATTGCCAATGTCATCTAACACAATAGCCAGTTGTACTGTTTTTTTAGCATGACTCTGGGTCACTTGAAAAAGCATTATAGAGGTTAATATTAAGTTTAAAAAACCTTTCTTTATTACGCTCATTAGCGACGCTTAGGCGCAAGCCATGAAAGGGGATCTTGTGCTTTACCCTTATGGCTTAATTCAAAGTAGAGGCTATTTTTATCCTGTCCACCACTGTGCCCTGCTAATGCCAGCGCATCCCCTTGGGAAACAACATCGCCAGTTTTCTGTAGTAATGTTTGATTGTAACCATATAAAGTAATGTAGTCATCATTATGATCGAGTGCGATAACCATGCCATAACCTTTGAAGTAACCCGCAAACAGAACACGACCGGTTGCAACCGCACGTACCTTTTCGCCTTCATTGGCTGCAATTGAAATACCTTTCCACCTCACTTGTGCACTACGTTGGCTTCCAAAGCGCGCTAATACTTTACCTCTAATTGGCCAATGTAATTGACCCTTTAATTTGGCTATTTTTATGTTGTTCTTTTTTTCACTCGTTACGGTTATCTGTTTAATTGCTTCCGATTTGGCCCTTGCTAACTCTTGTTTCGCAGCTTCAGCTTCAGCCCTTGCTAATTCTTGTTTTACGCGCGCAGCTTTTTGCTGAGCAAGCTTTTTCTTGAGTTTCTTTTCTGCGTCATTGAGTTGTGCTAAACGTGCTGATTGGTAATTAATATCTTGTTTTAATTCGTGTAATGCTTTGGCGCGTTTAGTTCGCTCTTGTCTAAAGATACTCTTGTTTTTAATTTGCTCATTACGCATTGCTTGCAGGTTGAGCAATGATGCCTCTTGCTCATTTTTATTTTTTTCCATACGTTGCTGCGTTGCTTGTAATTTTTCGATGCTTTCTAGGCGAGCTTTATTAAGGTAGTAATAATAACTTTTAGCCCGAATGATTTGACTTAAATTTTCTTGATTAAGTAGCAACTTAATCAGATCATTCTGACCGGCCATATAGGCACTGATTAACTGCTGTTCAAGTAATTGTTGTTGTTTAATTTTATCAATTTTGAGTTGTTTGGTTTCGTCTATCAAATCATTGAAGCGTTGTGATTCAATTTTAATCGCTTCTTCTGTTTGTTGTAATTTTAAGCTGACGACGGCCGTTTCCTGCTCAGATGTTGCGATTTGTCTTTCTAATTTTTTACGTTGTTTTGTGTGTAATTGTTGGCTACTTTTACTGCTTTTGATCTGTTTTTGCAGTGTTGAAAGGTTTTTCTCTGCGAAAGCGTCGTTGACAGGGAGAGAGAAAAGAGAAAGGAGAAGAATACTATTCACTAACATAATCTGAAAACTGTTTTTATTGAAGGAACGTTTGTTAATGTTTGTTTGTTTCATTAATTATTCTACTTTTTAAAAATCAGCATTTAGAAATTTTACCTACTTTTTTGATCTAAGTTGAGTAAAATAACTAAATACTGCGTTATATCTCTATTTTAATGATATCAATGGGCTACCTGTCATCTCTGCAGGTATTTCCATGTCCATTAATGAAAGTATGGTCGGTGCAATATCACATAATCGTCCACCACTTTTCATTGTTGCAGGGCGGCCAAAATAGATAAAGGGTACGGGCAAGTTAGTATGTGCAGTATGAATGCCACCGGTTTCTGGATCGATCATCTGTTCCGCATTACCGTGATCTGCAGTGATTAAACATTCACCACCAACTTCTTTAAGCGCTTCAATTACTTGGCCAACACAAGCATCCACTGCTTCACATGCTTTAACCGCTGCCTCAAAAACACCAGTATGGCCAACCATATCGCCATTGGGATAATTACAAATGATCACATCGTATTGTTGGCTACGAATTGCACCGGTTAATTTTTCGGTGAGTTCTGCAGAGCTCATCTCAGGTTGCATATCGTAAGTTGCAACTGCTGGCGATTTAATTAAAATGCGAGATTCACCTTCAAATTCGCTTTCAATGCCACCATTAAAGAAGAAAGTAACGTGTGCGTACTTTTCTGTTTCTGAAATACGTAACTGAGTTTTGTTATGATCCGCTAACCACTCACCTAACGTATTTGATAACGATTCACTTGGGTATGCCGCGGGTGCTGTAATGTCCGCTGCATATTCAGTTAAGGTGACAAAATTAATGTTTACAGTCTTATCACGTTTAAAACCACTGAAGTTCGCATCAGTAAATGCATAAGTAATTTCACGTGCGCGATCCGCTCGAAAGTTTAAGAATAAAAGTGAGTCACCATCTTCAATTGCTGCTTTTTCACCAATAACGGTGGCTTTAACAAATTCATCATTTTCATCACGTGTATAGGCATTTTCTAGTCCGATAAGCGCCGTGTCTGCAGTGAATTCTGCTTGCGCACCTGCAATAAGGTTATAGGCTTCTTCAACACGATCCCAACGGCTATCACGATCAAGTGCGTAATAACGACCGACTAAAGTGGCCGTACGACCGATACCTACTTTTTTGTAAGTTTCTTCAAATTTAGCCAGCGTGGCCGTTGCACTACGTGGCGGTGTATCACGTCCATCTAAGAATGCGTGCACGAATACTTTTTTTGCCCCACGTTGAGCGGCCAGTTCAATGGTCGCCATAATATGGCTATCATGACTGTGTACACCACCCGGTGAAGCAAGACCCATGATATGCACCGCTTTGCCTGCTTTTACTGCTTTATCAATCGCTTCAACAAATACTGCATTGTCAAAAAAGTCGCCATCAGCAATAGATTTAGTCACTTTGGTCAGGTTTTGGTAAACAGTACGACCGGCACCAATATTAGTATGACCAACTTCAGAGTTGCCCATTTGCCCATCTGGTAAACCAACATCCATGCCCGATGCTGAGATAAGATCATTGACGTAATCTTTACACAGCTGGTCAAGAATAGGTGTCTTTGCGTTTGAAACAGCATTATCAGGCATATCTGGGCGGTAGCCCCAGCCATCCATAATAAGTAGTACAAGTGGCTTTTTAGCGGTGGTCATATTGATCCCCTTTAAATTAACAATAAAAATAGAGTGGCGTGATTTTACTACATTTGAGATGCTTGTCACTGTGTTGATCAAGTGAAGATGGAATTTACCCTATTTATTTATATTAAAAAGTAAATAAAATAGAGTTTGCTTGGTATAATCAGCACAGATTTTTCCTTTCAACTTTAAAAAAGAGCAAATAATGCAAGAATATATAGACTTTATCTCAAATAATCCGATGTTATCATTTGCTTGGGTTGCTATTGCGACGATGTTAATTCATATGTTAATCAAAGATAAAATTAGTGGTGTTAAAACCATTAATGCACAACAAGCAACATTATTGATTAATAGAGAAGATGCCATTGTTGTGGATGTGCGTTCCAAAGAAGAGTTTCAAAAGGGCCATATTGTTAACGCAAAGAATATACTTCTGTCAGAAATTGAAAAAGGTAACTTTGCTAGCATTGAAAATGATAAATCGACCCCCATTATAGTTGTCTGTGAGTCAGGAACTCGCTCTACCAGTGCGGCTGCAAAATTAGTAAAAGCACAATTTACCCAAGTGACGAGTTTGTTTTCAGGCATGAGTGGATGGAAAACGGCTAATTTTCCAACCACCAAGAAGTAATTCATGGCAACAGTAATAATATACAGTACCGCTCGGTGCCCATATTGTATTCGAGCAAAGCAGCTACTTGATAATAAAAATATTGAGTACACTGATATTGATGTTTCAGAAGCAGATGCACGGGCAAAAATGACAGCGTTAACTGCTGGTGTAACGGTGCCTCAAATCGTGATCAGTGGTCAAGCTATCGGTGGTTGTGATGAACTTTATGCACTGGAGTTTAGTCGTGAGCTTGATAAACTATTAGTTTAATGATTCATTAATAATGACTTTTCGCAAAGGCTTTTGCGTAAGTAACAAATACGACAAAAATGTCGACCTAATAATTATAAATATAGTAAAAAGGAAATACCATGGCAGAACAACAAGAAAAAGCGTCACAAATTGAATTTAATATCCAACGTATTTTTGTAAAAGATATTTCTTTTGAATGCCCTAATTCACCAACTATCTTCAAAAAAGAGTGGGCGCCAGAAGTTTCAATGGATATTGATACTAAAAGCCAACAAATAGAAGACGGTGTTTTTGAGGTAGTATTAACACTGACCACAACGGCAAAAATAGGTGACGAGATTGCTTTCTTATGTGAAGTACAGCAAGCGGGTATTTTCTCTGTTGGTAAAATTGAAGGTCCACAAATGGCACATTGCTTAAATGCTTTCTGCCCTAATATTTTATTCCCTTATGCACGTGAAACTATTTCAAGCTTAGTGACTCGTGGTACTTTCCCACAACTTAACCTCGCACCTGTCAATTTTGATGCGTTATTTCAAAATGCGATGGCGCAAAAACAAGCAGAAGCTGAAAAAGCCACTGAAAGTGTCGCTTTAGACTCTTAATTTACTGATATAAAATAGGTATTGAATGGCAACGAATAAGCTAGGCAACGCTATTGCGGTATTAGGGGCGGGGTCATATGGCACTGCCCTTGCTGTCTCTATGGCACGTAATGGTCACCCAACATTTCTTTGGGGGCACGAAGCTGACCATGTCGCACGCTTACAAAAGGACGGTGAAAACAACGCTTTTTTACCGGGGATTGCTTTTCCTGAATTGTTAACGCCAGAAGCCGATCTGGGCATTTGTTTAAAAGCCACTAAAACAATTTTATTAGTTGTGCCTAGCCATGTATTTGGATTGGTGCTTGAGCAAATCAAGCCTTTATTAACACCAGAGCATCGTATTGCATGGGCAACTAAAGGCTTAGAAGCACAAACTGGTCGATTATTACAAGAAGTTGCAGTGGATATATTGGGAAATAGTTATCCTCTTGCGGTTATCTCAGGACCTACTTTCGCGATGGAAGTTGCCAAAGGCTTGCCCACTGCGGTTGCAGTGGCGGGAACAAATGTTGAGTTTACCCAAGATGTTGCTGACTTTTTTCATAATAAAAGTAACTTTAGAACCTACATCTCCGATGATTTCACTGCTGTGCAGTTGGGTGGCGCGGTTAAAAATGTCATTGCAATTGGTGCGGGTCTTGCTGATGGATTGGGCTTTGGCGCCAATGCTCGTACGGCACTGATCACGCGTGGTTTAGTTGAACTGACGCGTTTAGGTGTGGCGCTTGGTGCTAAAGAAACGTCATTCATGGGCATGGCTGGCTTGGGAGATTTAGTGCTAACCTGCACTGATAATCAATCACGTAATCGCCGTTTTGGATTAGCGCTTGGGCAAGGCAAGGGCATTGAGCAAGCACAAATTGAAATTGGACAAGTTGTGGAAGGTTATCGAAATACCGAAGAGGTTTATAACCTTGCTAAACGCTTTAAAATAGAGATGCCAATTTGTGAACAAATTTATTATGTGCTTTATCAAAATAAAGCCGTAAAAGAAGCAGCTATCGCACTGCTTTCGCGTGATAAAAAAGGCGAATAAGCTTATTAAATTTATTCTCCCTTATAAAAGGCTTTATGTTGATGAAGCCTTTTATACTCCCCCGTAAAGTATATTATTGCGCGCTAAAATAAGCCTTGTTTAAAGTTAAAAGTATATTTTTTGATAAAACTCAAGATTAGCACGTTACAAAACACCGAAAAGTCCTTATACTGACGTGCTTTATTTTCAGGTATTTTCTTTTTTAGCAAATGCCGTACTTATTGACCACTTCGTTGATAAGTATTATTCGTATTTAACACTGGATAGCTAAGTTATGAACGCAACAAATACAGAAAACAGCAAAAGCCCTATGGATGGGCTAAAATGGGCTGTTAGCATTATTTTATTGGTCGCTATTATCGCAGGGAATTACATGTATGGGGAAACTGTACATATTGTTGCTCGTGTTTTAGTGCTTCTTATTATGGCTGCGCTTGCATTGTTTAGCGCTGCAATGACAGGAAAAGGCAAAACATTTGTTGAATTTGCAAAAGATTCACGTTTAGAAGTACGTAAAGTGGTTTGGCCAACACGCCAAGAAACAGTGCAAACAACGCTTATTATTCTAGCAGTCTCAAGTATTGTTGGTTTAGTTCTATGGGGCCTTGATGGCATCTTTGTACGTATTGTTGCGTTTATCACTACCGCTATTTAAGTTTAAGGGTTTAATATGTCAGAAGAAGTGCAAAAGAAAAGATGGTACGTAGTGCAAGCTTTCTCAGGATATGAAGGGCGTGTACAAAAAACCTTAATCGAGCATATTAAATTAAACGAAATGGAAGAGCATTTCGGTGAAATTTTAGTGCCAACCGAAGAAGTGGTTGAAATGCGTGCCGGCCAGAAACGTAAAAGTGAACGTAAATTTTTCCCTGGTTACGTGTTAGTTGAAATGGCAATGAATGATGCCAGTTGGCATTTGGTTAAAAACACCGACCGTGTGATGGGATTCATTGGTGGTACTAAAGAACGTCCCGCACCTATTTCACAAAAAGAAGTGGATAACATCCTTAACCGTCTAAAAGAGTCTGTTGATTCTCCACGTCCGCGTACCTTATTTGAAGCCGGTCAAATTGTCCGTGTTGTTGATGGACCCTTTGCTGACTTTAGCGGTACGGTTGAAGAAGTTGACTACGATAAGAGTCGCTTAAAAGTATCTGTTTCTATCTTCGGGCGTGCTACGCCAGTTGATTTGGAGTTCTCTCAGGTAGAGAAAGATTAAAGAGCATAGCTAACCGCTATCGACTCTCAACGCTTTGTTGATCGTCGTCGCTTAAAAAAAATACAAAATAGCTTGTGGAAGGCGGTGAATTATAGGTATAATTCGCCGCCTTTTTTATTTA
The DNA here is from genome assembly GCA_037132845.1 of Psychromonas sp. Classification (GTDB taxonomy): domain Bacteria; phylum Pseudomonadota; class Gammaproteobacteria; order Enterobacterales; family Psychromonadaceae; genus Psychromonas. The sequence goes on along the minus strand of JBAHZV010000012.1, from coordinate 33,835 downwards.
TTGATTGATCATTGAATAAATCAGAGCATTAATTCGTAACGGGAAGCTGACCTTAAAACTCAGCGTTATACCCAAACATTAGGTAGCATAATCATGGCTAAAAAAGTACAAGCATATATCAAGCTGCAAGTGTCAGCTGGTATGGCTAACCCGTCACCACCAGTTGGTCCGGCTCTAGGTCAACATGGTGTTAACATCATGGAATTCTGTAAAGCATTCAATGCAAAAACAGATTCAATGGAAAAAGGCGCTCCAGTACCTGTAGTAATTACAGTCTACAACGATCGTTCTTTTACTTTCGAAACTAAGACTCCACCTGCATCTTACTTACTTAAGAAAGCTGCTGGTATCAAATCTGGTTCTGGCGTTCCTAATAAAGACAAAGTTGGCAAAGTAACACGCGCTCAACTTGAAGAGATTGCTAAAACTAAAGAAGTTGATCTAACGGGTGCCGATCTTGATGCGATGGTACGTTGTATTGCGGGTTCTGCTCGTTCTATGGGCTTGGAAGTAGAGGGTTAATAGCATGGCTAAATTATCTAAACGCATGAAAAACATCCGTGATAACGTTGATGTTACAAAAGAATATGCAATCAATGAAGCTGTTACGCTTCTTCAAAAACTAGCCACTGTTAAATTCGATGAAAGTATCGATGCTTCAGTTAACCTAGGTGTTGATTCTCGTCGTAGTGATCAAAATGTGCGTGGCGCAACAGTGTTACCACACGGTACAGGCCGTACAGTGCGTGTTGCTGTATTCACACAAGGCGCGAATGCTGAAAAAGCAAAAGAAGCCGGTGCTGATATCGTCGGTATGGACGATCTTGCTGCACAAATTAAAGCTGGCGAAATGAACTTTGACGTTGTCATTGCATCTCCAGACGCGATGCGTGTTGTTGGTCAATTAGGTCAAATCTTAGGCCCACGTGGTCTAATGCCTAACCCGAAAGTAGGTACTGTAACACCTGACGTAGCGACAGCGGTTAAAAACGCTAAAGCGGGTCAAGTACGTTACCGCACTGATAAGAATGGTATTATCCATTCTACTATCGGTAAAGCATCGTTCACTGCTGAGCAAATCCAAGAAAACCTTGAAGCACTGTTAGTTGCGCTTAAAAAAGCAAAACCATCTGGCGCAAAAGGCGTATTCTTGAAAAAAGTTTCTCTATCTACAACGATGGGTGCGGGTATTAAAATTGACCAAGCCACTCTCGATACTACGGTAGCGTAATTTTATATCGCGATAGTTCATGATTTTTTGTGAGCTATTGTGAATCCCATTATGGCGTGTTGAGATAACGGGTATACAAGGGGATAAATTATCTGTATAATTTGTCGCCTTACTTTGGAGGGCCTTAGGTCTCTTCTCAGACCGTAGGTGTAAGAGCTTTTAGCTTGTTTTTACTTAATTTCCTACGTAGATGGTGCCGGACCCCAGAAAGAATTATTCTACTGGATCCGATTACCGAAATAGTGCCCCATTATTTATAATGGGGGTGTTTACTGGAGTAAATTCCAGTGGAATCCAGGAGTAAAACCAAATGACATTAAAACTCGAAGACAAGCAAGCTATTGTCGCTGAAGTTAATGTAGCTGCTAAAGCCGCTTTGTCTGCTGTTGTTGCCGATTCACGTGGCGTAACAGTTGGTGCAATGACTGAACTTCGTGCTAAAGCGCGTGAAAACAATGTTTACCTACGTGTAGTACGTAATACATTGGCACGCCGTGCAGTTGAAGGTACAGACTTTGCATGTTTAGCAGACACGTTTACCGGTCCTACAATCCTTGCTTTTTCAAACGAACATCCAGGTGCTGCAGCACGTCTTTTAAAAGACTTTGCTAAAGCAAATGAAACGTTTGAAGTAAAAGGATTGGCATTTGAAGGTGAGTTCATTGAACCATCTGATATTGACCGTCTAGCGACACTACCAACATACGACGAAGCAATTGCGAAACTGATGGCGACTATGAAAGAAGCTGCAGCGGGCAAACTTGTACGTACTCTGGCTGCTATACGCGATCAGAAAGAAGAATCTGCAGCATAATTGCTGTCATTTAATTAATTTTTTTAAAGTAGGAATTGACTCATGTCTCTAACTAAAGACCAAATCATTGAAGCAGTTGCTGAATTATCAGTAATGGAAGTTGTTGAACTAATCGAAGCAATGGAAGAAAAATTCGGCGTATCTGCAGCAGCTGCTGTTGCTGCTGGCCCCGCTGCTGGCGGCGAAGCTGAAGCTGAGCAAACTGAATTTGACGTTGTAATGACGGCATTCGGTGAGAATAAAGTTAAAGCAATCAAAGCGGTACGTGCTGCTACAGGTCTTGGCCTGAAAGAAGCTAAAGCTGCTGTTGAAGCTTGCCCAACAGTAATCAAAGAAGCACTATCTAAAGAAGAAGCTGAAACTCTTAAAGCGACTCTTGAAGAGATCGGCGCGACTATTGAACTTAAATAAGTTAGATCTTCTAACTTATTAGCCATGTAAATGGCATTGGCTGGTGATTTTTTAATCACCGGCCTTTTTGCGCTATAGGATACCGTAATTTGTCATTGTTTTTTACGGTCATCGGACGCTTAAGGTGATGTTATATAATGCATCATTAAGACAAAACAGTGTGCGCCGTTGTCGAACAAATTAGTGCCTAAAAACTAGGTCGGACAGCTATGATCACTTATCAGCGAGCAAAGGAACCACATGGGTTACTCTTATACTGAGAAAAAACGTATTCGTAAGGATTTTGGGAAACGCCCACAAGTTATGGAAAAACCATACTTGTTGTCGATTCAACTAGATTCATTCAAACGATTCATTGAAGTCGATTTAACTGGTGAAGTAGGCTTAGAAGCCGCTTTTAACAGTATTTTCCCTATTGCTAGTTACTCTGGCACCTCAGAGTTACAATATGTAAGTTACCGTTTAGGTGATCCGGTATTTGACGTTAAAGAATGTCAAATCCGCGGTATTACTTATTCCGCTTCTTTACGTGTTAAATTGCGCCTTGTTATCTATGACCGTGATGCACCAGCAGGCACCGTTAAAGATATTCGTGAGCAAGAAGTCTACATGGGTGAAATGCCACTGATGACTGAAAATGGTACCTTTGTTATCAATGGTACTGAGCGTGTTATCGTTTCTCAATTACACCGTTCTCCTGGTGTATTCTTCGATCACGATAAAGGTAAAACACACAGTTCGGGTAAAGTGCTTTATAATGCACGTGTTATTCCTTACCGTGGTTCTTGGTTAGATTTTGAATTCGACCCTAAAGACAACCTGTTTGTTCGTATTGACCGTCGCCGTAAACTACCTGCGACTATCATGTTACGTGCGCTTGAGTTCACCACCGAACAAATTCTAGAAATATTCTTCGATACTACTCACTTTGCAATCAAAGATAGTGCGATCACAATGGAGCTGATTGCTGAGCGCTTACGTGGCGAACAGTTTAGCTTTGACATTGTAAGTGGTGGAAAAGTTTATGTAGAAACTGGAAAACGTGTGACTGCACGTCATATCCGTCAACTACAAAAAGATGGCATTGAAAGCATCGAAGTACCACATGAATACTTAGAAAACAAAGTGTCAGCAAAAGATTATATCAGCACTGAAACCGGTGAAATTATTGTTAACGCAAATGATTTCTTCACCTTGGAATTACTTGCTGAGCTTGCACAATCGGGTGTAAAAAGTTTTGAAACAATCTATACCAACGAGTTAGATTGTGGCTCATTCATCTCGGACACCTTACGTGTAGACTCTTCAACTAATAAGATTGAAGCACTTGTTGAAGTTTATCGTATGATGCGCCCAGGCGAGCCACCAACAAAAGATGCAGCAGAAGGCCTCTTCCAAAATCTATTCTTCGCTGAAGAACGTTATGACCTGTCTAAAGTTGGTCGTATGAAGTTCAACCGTCGTGTTGGCAATGAAGGCGATGAAGGTGCAGGTATCTTATCTAAAGAAGATATCCTCAGTGTAATGAAAACACTTATTAACATTCGTAACGGTAAAGGTATTGTGGATGATATCGATCATCTTGGTAACCGTCGTATTCGTTGTGTTGGTGAGATGGCTGAAAATCAATTCCGTGTTGGTCTTGTACGTGTTGAGCGTGCAGTTAAAGAGCGTTTGTCTCTGGGTGATCTTGATGCCACTATGCCTCAAGACCTGATCAATGCAAAACCGATTTCTGCTGCGGTTAAAGAGTTCTTTGGTTCGTCACAACTGTCGCAGTTTATGGATCAAAATAACCCGCTTTCAGAAGTCACACACAAACGTCGTATCTCAGCGTTAGGACCTGGTGGTCTAACACGTGAACGTGCAGGCTTTGAAGTACGTGACGTACACCCAACGCATTACGGTCGTTTATGTCCAATCGAAACGCCAGAGGGACCAAACATTGGTCTAATTAACTCATTGGCAACGTTCGCGCGTACTAACGATTACGGTTTCTTAGAAACACCTTATCGTAAAGTAATAGACGGCAAACCAACGGATCAAGTTGATTACCTTTCTGCAATTGAAGAAGGTTCATTTATCATCGCACAGGCCTCTGCAAGTATCGATGAGAATGGTTCACTTAATGAAGAGTCAATTCCATGTCGTCATGAGGGTGAAACCACTTTTATGGCGCCAGCCGATATTGATTATATGGATGTATCACCACAACAGATCATCTCTATCGCGGCTTCGCTTATCCCGTTCCTTGAACATGATGATGCTAACCGTGCCTTAATGGGTGCCAACATGCAACGTCAAGCAGTACCAACATTACGTGCGGACAAACCGCTTGTAGGTACTGGTATCGAGCACCGTATCGCGGTTGACTCGGGTGTAACGGTGATTGCTAAGCGTAGCGGTGTGATTGATTATGTTGATGCATCACGTATCGTGATTAAAGTTGATGAAGCGGAGCTACTTCCTGGTGAAGCGGGCATCGATATCTACAACTTAACCAAATACACACGTTCGAATCAGAATACTTGTATTAACCAAAAACCAACCTGTAAACCTGGCGAGCCAATCGTTAAAGGTGATGTTTTAGCTGATGGTCCGTCAACGGACATGGGCGAACTTGCACTTGGTCAAAACATGAAAATTGCTTTCATGCCTTGGAATGGTTACAACTTCGAAGATTCAATCCTTATTTCTGAGCGTGTATCGCAAGAAGATCGTTTTACTACCATCCATATCCAAGAGTTCTCATGTGTCGCACGTGAAACGAAATTGGGTAGCGAAGAAATTTCTGCTGATATCCCGAACGTTGGTGAAGCTGCACTGAGCAAACTGGATGAATCTGGTATTGTTTATGTCGGTGCTGAAGTTAAACCGGGTGATATCTTAGTGGGTAAAGTGACACCTAAAGGTGAAACACAACTTACCCCAGAAGAGAAACTATTACGTGCCATCTTCGGTGAAAAAGCATCGGACGTTAAAGATAGCTCGCTACGTGTTGCTAACTCAACTTACGCAACGGTTATTGACGTTCAAGTCTTTACCCGCGACGGTGTTGATAAAGATAAACGCGCACTAGAAATCGAAGAAATGCAACTGAAAGCAGCCAAAAAAGATCTTAATGAGAAATTTAAAATCTTAGAAAACGCTATCTTTGAAAAAGCATTAAATATCTTAATCGGTGCAGGCCAAGATGAGCAACGTTTACTACAAATGCCGCGTGCACAGTGGTTAGAAGTTGTTGTTGATGATGAAGAGAAACAAACACATATTGATCAAATCATTGCACAATATGAAGAGATCAAAGCGGATTACGATAAAGAGTTTGATGTTAAACGTCGTAAAATTACGCAGGGTGATGATTTAGCACCAGGTGTTCAGAAAATTGTTAAAGTTTACCTCGCAGTACGTCGTCGCCTACAACCAGGTGATAAAATGGCGGGTCGTCACGGTAACAAAGGTGTTATTTCAAACATCGTACCTGTTGAAGATATGCCTTACGATGAGTTTGGTGTGCCCGTTGATATCGTACTTAACCCACTGGGTGTACCATCACGAATGAACATCGGTCAGATCCTTGAGACCCACTTAGGTTTTGCCTGTAAAGGCGTAGGTGAAAAACTTGAACGTATGATCAAAGATCAGCGTGAAGTTGAAATGGTCAAAGTCCGTGAGTTTATGCAGAAAATGTACTCCTTTGGTGATGCGCCTTGTCATGTTGATATCAGTGAATTTGATGATGAAGCCGTCATGCGTCTGGCTAAAAACCTCTACAAAGGTTTACCTGTCGCAACACCGGCATTTGATGGTGCTTACGAATCTGAAATCCGTGAACTCTTAAAAATGGCTGATTTACCTGAATCGGGTCAAATCGTGTTAACAGATGGTCGTACGGGTCTTGATTTTGAACGTCCTGTCACTGTTGGTTACATGTACATGCTGAAATTGAATCACTTAGTTGATGATAAAATGCATGCACGTTCTACTGGTTCTTACAGCCTTGTTACGCAACAACCACTTGGTGGTAAAGCACAGTTCGGTGGCCAGCGTTTCGGTGAGATGGAAGTATGGGCTTTACAAGCATTTGGTGCAGCGTACACGCTTCAAGAAATGCTCACGGTTAAGTCAGATGATGTTAATGGTCGTACTAAGATGTATAAAAACATCGTTGATGGCGACCATAGAATGGAGCCAGGCATGCCTGAATCCTTCAACGTATTGTTGAAAGAAATCCGTTCATTAAGTATCAATATTGAACTTGACGAATCGAACTAGAATTTATTCTAGTGACAAAATAAGTGGCGTCTTGTTTTATTAAGACGCCTAGTTTTAACTCCTATGGGAGAACAGCGTGAAAGACTTACTTAAGTTTTTAAAGCAACAAAATAAAACCAAAGAATTTGATGGTATTAAAATTGGTCTAGCCTCTCCAGAGCAGATCCGTTCATGGTCTTTTGGTGAAGTTAAGAAACCTGAAACGATTAACTACCGTACATTTAAACCTGAACGTGAAGGTCTTTTCTGTGCGCGTATTTTTGGTCCAATTAAAGATTACGAATGTTTATGTGGCAAATACAAACGCCTTAAGCATCGTGGTGTTATCTGTGAAAAATGTGGCGTTGAGGTCACTCAATCTAAAGTTCGTCGTGATCGTATGGGTCATATCGAGCTCGCATCACCAGTGGCACATATTTGGTTCCTTAAATCACTTCCATCTCGTATCGGCCTAATGCTTGATATGACACTACGTGATATTGAACGTATTCTTTATTTTGAATCTTTCGTGGTTGTTGAACCAGGCATGACAGATCTTGAGCGTCGTCAAATTCTTCTTGAAGAAGAATACTTAGATATGCTTGAGCAATGGGGTGATGAGTTTGAAGCGCTAATGGGTGCTGAAGCTATCTTTGCATTGCTTAAACATCTTGATCTTGAACACGAAATTGCTGAAATGCGTGAAGAGCTAGGCACTACTAACTCTGAAACTAAACGTAAAAAACTGACTAAACGTCTTAAATTAGTTGAGTCTTTTCATCAGTCAACGAACAAACCAGAGTGGATGATTTTAACCGTACTACCAGTACTTCCACCTGATTTACGTCCTCTTGTGCCACTTGATGGCGGACGTTTCGCGACTTCTGACCTAAATGACTTATACCGTCGTGTTATTAACCGTAATAACCGTCTAAAACGTCTATTAGACTTAGCCGCGCCAGACATTATCGTACGTAACGAAAAACGTATGTTACAAGAGTCTGTTGATGCGTTATTAGATAATGGTCGTCGTGGTCGTGCTATTACTGGATCTAACAAGCGTCCCCTTAAATCGCTTGCCGATATGATCAAAGGTAAGCAAGGTCGTTTCCGTCAAAACTTACTCGGTAAACGTGTAGATTACTCTGGTCGTTCTGTTATTACAGTAGGTCCAACGTTACGTTTACACCAATGTGGTCTTCCTAAGAAAATGGCGCTTGAGTTATTCAAGCCGTTTGTTTACGGAAAACTAGAAGCATTAGGACTTGCGACAACCATTAAAGCGGCTAAGAAATTAGTTGATCGTGAAGGTGGTGAAGTTTGGGATATCCTAGAAGGTGTTATCCGCGAACATCCAGTACTACTTAACCGTGCGCCAACACTGCACAGATTGGGTATCCAAGCATTCGAACCTGTACTTATTGAAGGTAAAGCGATTCAGCTTCACCCGTTAGTATGTGCGGCTTACAACGCCGATTTCGATGGTGACCAAATGGCGGTACACGTACCGTTAACAATCGAAGCGCAGCTTGAAGCGCGTACTTTGATGATGTCTACCAATAACATCCTTTCGCCTGCAAATGGTGAGCCGATCATCGTACCATCACAAGATGTTGTATTGGGCCTTTATTACATGACGCGTTCGAAAATTAACGCGAAGGGTGAAGGCATGTGGTTCCAAAACGCGAAGGAAGCTGAAAAAGCTTACCGTGCACGTGTTGTTGACCTACAAGCAATCGTTAAAGTACGTATGACGCAAACACATATTGCCGAAGATAAATCACGTACTCAATCAACTAAAATTATTGATACAACAGTGGGTCGTGCCATTCTTTCGTTGATCATGCCTGAAGGGCTTCCTTTTGAGCATGTTGATTTAGACATGGGTAAAAAAGCCATCTCTAATGTACTGAATGCTTGTTACCGCTTATTGGGTATTAAAGATACGGTTATATTCGCTGACCAATTAATGTACACCGGTTTTGAATATGCAACATTGTCAGGTGCTTCTGTCTGTATCGACGATATGGTTATTCCGGCTGCTAAGAAAGAGTTAGTTGAGCAAGCTGAAGAACAAGTTACTGAAATCTATGAGCAGTTCCAAGCTGGTCTGGTAACCGCGGGTGAGCGCTATAACAAAGTGATCGATATTTGGGCAAGTACCAATGATCAAGTTGCAAAAGCGATGATGGATAACTTATCCGTTATGCAAGTTAAAAACCGTGACGGTGAATATGTTGAACAGAAATCATTCAACAGTGTTTACATGATGGCCGATTCAGGCGCACGTGGTAGCCCAGCGCAGATTCGTCAGCTTGCTGGTATGCGTGGTCTAATGGCAAAACCAGATGGTTCTATCATTGAAACGCCAATCGTTGCGAACTTCCGTGAAGGTCTAAACGTACTCCAGTACTTCATCTCAACGCATGGTGCACGTAAAGGTCTAGCCGATACCGCACTTAAAACAGCAAACTCGGGTTATCTAACGCGTCGTCTTGTTGATATTGCACAAGATTTAGTTATCACCGAAGAAGATTGTGGTAGTGAAGATGGTCTATTAGTCACACCGCTTATCCAAGGTGGTGATATTGTTGAGCCACTACGTGAACGTGTACTTGGGCGTGTTGTAGCACAAGACGTTATTAAGCCTGGTACTAAGAATGAAGTATTACTTGCACGTAATACCTTACTTGACGAAAAACTGTGTGATCTTATTGAAGAATCATCAGTTGACCAAATTTGGGTTCGCTCAGTGATCACGTGTAAAACTGACTTCGGTGCTTGTGCTGCATGTTACGGTCGTGATTTGGCGCGTGGTCATGTTGTTGGTCAAGGTGAAGCAATCGGCGTCATGGCGGCGCAATCAATCGGTGAGCCTGGAACACAGTTAACAATGCGTACCTTCCACATTGGTGGTGCTGCATCACGTGCTGCTTCTGAGAACAGTATCCAAGTTAAAAACACGGGTGTTATTAAATTACATAATGCTAAATTTGTAATTAACTCAGATGATAAAGTTGTTGTTACTTCTCGTTCAACGGTATTAACAATTATTGATGAGTTGGGTCGTACCAAAGAGAATCATAAACTACCTTACGGTGCGGTACTTGATAAAAAAGATGGTGTGGCTATTACCGCTGGCGAAATTATCGCTAACTGGGACCCGCATACACATCCAATTATCACTGAGGTAGCGGGTAAGATTGAGTTCCTTGACTTTGTTGAAGGCATTACAATCACTAAACAAACAGATGACCTTACTGGTTTATCAAGTATTGTTATTATCGACCCTGCACAACGTCCAAGTGCTGGTAAAGAGATGCGTCCAACAGCGAAACTGGTTGATGCAACTGATGGTAGTGATTTGTTTATTCCGGGTACAACGGTTAATGCACAATATTCACTTCCTGCTAACGCAATTGTTAGTCTTGAAGATGGTGTATTAGTACAGGTTGGTGATGCGGTTGCACGTATTCCACAAGAAAGCTCGAAAACACGTGATATTACTGGTGGTCTACCGCGTGTTGCTGACTTGTTTGAAGCGCGTATTCCAAAAGATGCCGCTATTCTTGCTGAAGTATCAGGTACGTTATCATTTGGTAAAGAAACCAAAGGTAAGATACGCCTAGTGATCACTCAAGCTGATGGTACTGCATACGAAGAGATGATTCCTAAATGGCGTCACCTGAACATCTTCGAAGGTGAGAAGATTGAAAAAGGTGAGGTTATCTCGGATGGTCCTGAGTCTCCACATGATATCTTACGTTTACGTGGTATTAGCCCCGTTGCTAACTACATTACTAACGAAGTACAAGAAGTTTACCGTTTACAAGGCGTAAAAATTAATGATAAACATATTGAAGTTATCGTTAACCAAATGTTACGTAAATGTATGATCACTGATGCCGGTGATTCTACTTTCTTAGTGGGTGAACAAGCTGAATTAGTACGCGTTATCATTGATAACCGTCGCTTAGAAGCGGAAGGTAAAAAATCAGCAACGTTTGATTACCAACTACTGGGTATTACTAAAGCATCACTTGCAACTGAGTCGTTTATCTCAGCAGCCTCTTTCCAAGAAACAACACGTGTTCTTACGGAAGCCGCTGTTGCGGGTAAATGTGACAAACTACACGGTCTTAAAGAGAACGTTATCGTTGGTCGCTTGATTCCTGCAGGTACTGGTTTTGCACATCATCGAGCACGTGCTGCTGAAAAAGCAAAAGCACTTGAGCCTGTGAGCGCTGATCCGGTTGTAGATGTTGATACTGCTGAGCAAAACTTGGCAGATCTACTTAACGCAGTTGATTTTGGTGCGTAACCCAGATTAACTTGACGTTTTTAACAAAAAGGTGCTTCGGCACCTTTTTTTTTGTTTATAATATTGTCACTACTGAGTACGACTTTAGTCGTCTAAAAAGGTGACAACCTGAGTAGCGACATAATATTATTCTTTATCATCAAACTTGAGGTCTCTTTATGAGCACTAAAAAAATTATATCTACCGAAAATGCACCTTCTGCCATTGGTCCCTATTCTCAAGCTAATCAAATAGGCAATTTAATTTTCACATCAGGGCAAATACCACTGGATCCAAAAACCATGGTGATCATTGACGGAGGTATCAGTGAGCAAACAGAACAAGTTATGATAAACCTAATGGCAGTACTTGAAGCCGCTGGCGCATCCGCATCAAGCGTGCTTAAAACAACGTGTTTTATTAAAGATATGAATGATTTTGTGGCTTTCAATGAAGTTTACGCAAAATACTTTCCAGAAGCCGCACCCGCACGCTCATGTGTGGAAGTCGCGCGTTTACCAAAAGATGTATTAGTAGAAGTGGAAGCGATTGCAATTAGCTCGGTTAACGAAAGTAAATAATAATGGCTAACGGTGTTTTAAAATTTGCCGTGCTTGTCTGTGGTGGACCCTATGGTTCACAGGGGGCAAGCAGCGCCTACCAATTTTGTGCTTCTGCATTACAAGCAGGGCACTGTATTGTTGGCGTGTTTTTTTATCAGGAAGGCGTGCTTAATGCCAGTCAACTGGTCAGTCCTGCGAGTGATGAGATTAACTTAACAGATTTTTGGGCACAATTAGCGACACAATATAATTTTCCATTAGAAGTCTGTGTCGGCGCTGCATTACGTCGTGGTATTCTCGATCAAGCGGAAGCCAAGCAACTTTCTCTTACTCAGTTTAACCTTAAAGCTCCCTTTCTATTAAGTGGCTTAGGGCAGCTTGCAGAGCTCAGTGCAAACGCTGATAGAGTGGTGCAATTTCTATGAAGGAGAAGAAAATAGGCATTATTAATCGCTGTTTACCCCATGGTGCAGTACAGGGGCGAGAATCACTTGATTTAACGCTCGCGCTGTCCGCTTTTAACGAATCACTGTCACTGTTTTTTATTGCGGATGGTATTTATCAATTAGTTGATGGGCATAACCCGGCTGAGATTTTGCAAAAGAATTTTCAACCTTTATTTAAAATGCTGGCACTCTATGATGTCGAAAATATTTATGTGTGTGAACAGTCACTCATGCAACGCGGTATTAAACAAGCCGAGTTGATGATTAATGTTACACTAGTCAATGAACAACAATTAAAAACTAAACTTGCTTTGCAAGATCAACTATTGAGCTTTTAATATGTCGATATTACACACCATTAATACTTCTCCTTTTCAAACCCACGCATTACAGCAATGTTTAAATCTGCTGAATGAAGATGATCATTTGTTATTAATAGAAGATGCAGTGATTGCCTCACAGGCAAAACATCCTTTATTTAATGAATTAAGCGAGCTTGCATTACAAGGGCGTTTACTGGTGTTAGCACCGGATTTAGTGGCACGTGGTATTAAAAATAGCATTGGTGAACAATGTAGTTATAAGGATTTTGTTGATTTGGTTGTGCAACATAAAAGTCAAATAGCGTGGTAATAAATACCAGCGCCCAGTAAATTGAAAAAACGGTCAGGAAATTCAACGCCAGATAGTCGCTATCAGAAGCTCAATACAAGCTTTAGTAATATTAATTTTTACGAGCCTATGATTCGTTTGTTATTTTTCAATTAAGTATTTTTTAAATAAAATGTTGCCAAGGTAAAGCGTTCTTTTACTGATAGTTAACGGCTTCCCTTAACGGCTTCCCCCCTTTTTCCTTTTGTGATCAAAAACCCAATTGCTTAATTATTGACTCCTATTTGTAATCAGCGTAAACTCTCGCCACCCTAAATATTAGGGTTTGATTTTTCACACACAAATTAGGAGCTATTTAAAAATGGCAACAATTTCACAATTGGTACGTAAACCGCGTAAGGACAAAGTTGTAAAAACTAAAGTTCCTGCGCTAGAAGCGTGTCCTCAAAAACGTGGTGTATGTACTCGTGTATATACTACTACTCCAAAAAAACCTAACTCAGCGATGCGTAAAGTTGCTCGTGTTCGTCTAACTAACGGTTATGAAGTAACTTCATACATCGGTGGTGAAGGCCATAACTTGCAAGAACATAGTGTAATCTTGATCCGTGGCGGTCGTGTAAAAGATTTACCGGGTGTTCGTTACCATACAGTTCGTGGTGCACTTGATACTTCAGGTGTTGCGGATCGTCGTAAAGGTCGCTCTAAATACGGTACTAAAAGACCTAAGTCTTAAGTTATTCCGTAAGTAAGGCCAAACAAACACTATTTTAATTTAATATGTTTTGGGTAAAATCCTGAAGCGCACGGAGATAATAAGATGCCAAGAAGACGCGTCATAGCTACTCGTAAAGTACTTCCAGATCCTAAATTCGGATCAGAAGTTCTTGCAAAATTCGTTAACGTTGTAATGGTTGACGGTAAAAAATCTATTTCAGAAAAAATCGTATACGTTGCTCTAGAAACAGCTTCTCAGAAAGCTGAGAAAGATGCTTTAGAACTTTTTGAACTAGCTCTAGAAAACATCCGCCCAAGCGTAGAGGTTAAATCTCGTCGCGTTGGTGGTTCAACATACCAAGTTCCTGTAGAAGTTCGTCCTTCTCGTCGTAATGCTTTAGCAATGCGTTGGTTAGTTGAAGCTTCTCGTAAGCGTGGTGAAAAATCAATGGCATTACGTCTAGCTGGTGAGCTAGTTGATGCAGCAGATAACAAAGGTTCAGCGGTTAAGAAACGTGAAGACGTTCACCGCATGGCTGACGCTAATAAAGCGTTTGCTCATTACCGTTGGTAGGATCTTAACGCAGGCTTTTGCTTGCGTTGTTTGCTTTAAAAAAATTATAGTTAGTATTTAAAGGACATCATGGCACGTACAACACCCATTGAGCAGTATCGAAATATCGGCATTATTGCTCATGTAGATGCGGGAAAAACAACCACGACAGAACGTATTTTGTTCTACACCGGTCTCTCTCACCGAATGGGTGAAGTACATGACGGTGCAGCAACAATGGACTGGATGGAGCAGGAGCAGGAGCGTGGTATCACTATCACAGCCGCTGCGACAACAACATTCTGGTCAGGTATGGAAAGTCAGTTTGCTAAGCACCGCATCAACATCATCGATACACCAGGACACGTAGACTTCACGATTGAAGTTGAACGTTCATTGCGTGTACTTGATGGTGCAGTGGTTGTGTTTTGTGGTGCTTCCGGTGTTGAGCCTCAATCAGAAACTGTTTGGCGTCAAGCGAACAAATATAGCGTTCCACGGATCGTGTTTGTGAACAAGATGGACAGAACGGGTGCTGATTTTGAAGCGGTTGTTGAGCAAATTCGTGAACGCTTAGGTGTTATTTGTGTGCCCATTCAATTGAATGTTGGTAGCGAAGAAAACTTTAGTGGTGTGATTGACCTCATTAAGATGAAGTTAATTAACTGGTCTGAAGCCGATCAAGGTATGACGTTTGAATATCATGATATTCCTGCTGAGTTACTTGAACGAGCACAAGAACTTCATGAAGAGTTGCTTGATACGGCAGCAGAAGCCAATGATGAGTTAATGGAAAAGTACCTTGAAGAAGGTGGCCTTTCTATTGCAGAAATCAAACAAGGTTTACGTCAACGTACGCTAAACAATGAAATTGTATTGGCCACTTGTGGTAGCGCCTTTAAAAATAAAGGTGTACAAGCGGTTCTTGATGCAGTGATTGATTTCTTACCATCTCCGACTGAAGTTGAGGCGATTAAAGGTCTTGATGAAAAAGACAATGAAATCACATGTCCAGCTGACGATGATGCACCTTTTGCGGCGCTTGCATTTAAAATTGCGACTGACCCCTTTGTGGGATCGCTCACATTTATGCGTGTTTATTCAGGTGTTGTTAATTCAGGTGATCATGTTTATAACTCAGTCAAACAGAAACGTGAACGTTTTGGTCGTATCGTCCAGATGCATGCCAATGAACGTAATGAGATCAAAGAGGTACGTGCAGGCGATATCGCAGCTGCAATCGGCCTTAAAGATGTCACTACGGGGGATACGTTGTGTAGTGCTGATCATAAAGTGATTCTTGAACGCATGGAATTTCCAGAACCAGTGATTCAGATTGCGGTTGAACCTCGTACTAAGGTTGACCAAGACAAACTGAACATTGCTCTTGAGAAGCTTTCAGCAGAGGACCCTTCATTTCGTGTTGAAACAAATGAAGAGACGGGACAAATACTACTCTCAGGCATGGGTGAACTTCACCTGGATATTATCGTTGATCGTATGCGCCGTGAGTTTAGTGTTAACTGCAACGTGGGTAAACCACAAGTTGCATACCGAGAAGCTATCCGCAGTACAGTGGAAGTGGAAGGTAAATTTATTCGTCAAGGCGAAGGGCCAAGCCAATATGGTCATGTCCTTCTCAGACTTGAGCCGCTTAAAGCGGGTTCAGGCTATGAATTTGTTAATGAAATTACAGATGGTTGTATTCCAAAAGAGTACTTCGCTGCGATTAACAAAGGCTGTGAGGAACAAATGAACCAAGGTGTGTTAGCGGGTTATCCAATGCTTGATATTCGTGCAACGCTGCTTGGTGGTTCATACCACGAAACAGATTCACAAGAAATGTCATTCAAAGTTGCAGCCATGTTAGGTTTCAGAGATGGCGCATTGAAAGCCGATGCAACCATACTTGAACCTTTAATGAAGGTCGAAGTTACTACACCAGAAACTTGGATGGGAGATGTTGTGGGCGATCTTAATCGTCGTCGTGGTATGATTGATGGTATGGACGAGGGCCCAGGTGGCGTAAAAATCGTACATGCTAAAGTACCACTTGCAGAAATGTTTGGTTATGCAACCTCATTACGCTCTGCAACACAGGGTCGTGCTTCATATTCAATGGAATTTGTTGAATATGGTGATGCGCCTAAAAAAATAGCTAACGCAATTATTGAAGCGAAATAAAAAATAAACTAAACTAGCCCTTTCCATGTGATGGCATGTGGAAGGTATTAACTGATAAAGAAGGTACACACTGTGTCTAAAGAAAAATTTGAACGTAATAAACCGCATGTAAACGTTGGTACAATTGGCCACGTCGATCACGGTAAAACAACTCTTACTGCTGCTATCACGTCTGTTCTAGCTAAGAAAAACGGCGGAGAAGCGAAAGATTTCGCATCTATCGATAATGCACCTGAAGAGCGCGAACGTGGTATCACGATTTCAACTTCTCATGTTGAATACGATACTGAAGCCCGTCACTATGCACACGTAGATTGTCCTGGACATGCCGATTATGTTAAAAACATGATCACTGGTGCTGCACAAATGGATGGTGGTATCCTCGTTGTTGCTGCAACAGATGGCCCTATGCCACAAACTCGTGAGCATATCCTTCTTGCACGTCAAGTTGGTGTTCCACACTTAATCGTATTCATGAACAAATGTGATATGGTTGATGATGAAGAGCTTCTTGAGCTAGTAGAAATGGAAGTTCGTGAACTTCTTAGCGAATATGACTTCCCAGGTGATGATATTCCTGTCATTCAAGGTTCTGCTCTTAAAGCACTTGAAGGCGAAGCTGAATGGGAAGAGAAAATCCTAGAACTAGCTGATGCATTAGATAATTACTTCCCGCTTCCAGAGCGTGATATCGACAAACCATTCATTCTTCCAATCGAAGATGTATTCTCAATCTCTGGCCGTGGTACTGTTGTAACGGGTCGTGTTGAACGTGGTATCATCAAAGTTGGTGAAGAAGTAGAAATCATTGGTCTTAAAGACACTGCTAAATCTACTTGTACTGGTGTTGAAATGTTCCGTAAACTTCTTGATGAAGGTCGTGCTGGCGAAAACGTTGGTGTTCTTTTACGTGGTATTAAACGTGAAGAAATCGAACGTGGTCAAGTTCTTGCTGCACCTGGCTCAATTACTCCACACAGTAAATTTGAGTCAGAAGTCTACATCCTAAGCAAAGATGAGGGTGGTCGTCACACTCCTTTCTTTAAAGGTTACCGTCCACAGTTCTACTTCCGTACAACTGACATCACTGGTGCTGTAGAGCTTCCAGAAGGTGTTGAAATGGTAATGCCTGGTGATAACCTTAAATTCGTTGTTGAGCTTATCGCTCCAATCGCAATGGATGAAGGTCTACGTTTCGCTATCCGTGAAGGTGGCCGTACTGTAGGTGCTGGTGTTGTTTCTACAATCATTGAATAATATTTCATTATTGTAAAACAACCTTATAGAAGAGAGCTTAGGCTCTCTTTTTTTATGTCCGCTGGAAAGTGATAAGGCTCGAACGCTTGAATGCCTGAAGGCTGGAAAGTGATAAAGGCAGAGCGCTTGAATGCCCGAAGGCAAGAAAAGGTCAATGGTTCACCATTCCTGTCGGTGGCTGGGCTCACATAGTGGAGTCTAAGAAATATGAGATAACAGCTGTAAAAATAAATGTATTTAGCTGTGTGCCTTAAGTTGTGTCTGTTCAACAATAGAGAAAGAAAATAAAGATCTACGAAACGTTAGTGAAATAGAAAAATGGCTAAAAATTGTTTGTTTTTGATAAGTCCTAAGTATATTTTCTACGAAACTGGCGAGGAGGAATACCGACAATTTTCTTGAACTGACGGGTAAAATAGTTACTGTCCCTAAATCCAGTGTCATAAGCAATACTGGTAATAGTGCGATCAGACTGCCTGAGTAATTCCATGGCATGATGAATACGTAGGCGCATTAGATAATCAATAGGGGTCTCATCTGTCGCTTTTCTAAATACAGTGAGCAAGTTACTTGTTGACATATTGGCTATCGAGGCCAGGTCATTGAGTTTCCAATTGTTAGTCAGCTTATTTTCCATCGCGCTAATGACCATACCAACTCTTAATAGAGCTTGAGATTCAGTCGTGGTGGTTTCTACGTACGCGCGTGAAAGGTACGTTATCAATTCGAGTAATTTGGCCTGAAGAATAACTTCAAATCCGGGGGGATGTGTTACGCATTCCACCTCTATTTCGTCACAAATTCCCTGGACGTGCGCTACTTTTATCGGATTGAGGTGTAGTTTACTCGCAAATTTATGTTCCTTTCGGTATGAAGGTTCAAGTAGAAACATTGCACAGTAACCTGGCATACAACGGAGCTTCTTTTCTGGAAGCTTAAGTCGCTCGGCATCGTACATGATATTCGCCATTTCTAAGTTATCTCTATCAAAGAAAAAGTGACGCTGGCCACCTTGCTGCAGAAAAACATCACCGGTCATAATAGAGAACTCTACTCCATCGATCCATTGTTTACCTTGCCCTTGAGTGACCACCACAAGTTCACAGAAGTCATGACTGTGTTGGACTTCTGTTAAATCGTATGGGTGCGACTTTGGACTTTCTGGCTTGGGGTTAGTAATGCTTCGACCCAATAGGATCGGGAAACCTTCTTTACCAAAATAATTAATTCCATTGGCGATAGTATTCAATGTGTTCATAGAAATAATATAGATGCTTGTACCTTTATCATCCAATGTTTTTTTAATTGGATGTCATTTTTATGAAGTGTCACATAAAGTGTTATTAATCTGTGACGTAGAGAGGTTTTTGGATGTGTTCAAGGTTGGGATATAGTGCTTCTTGGGATGTACTTTCTCCATCATTTTTATTGTCAGTGTGCATGTTGCGCCACAACTAAATTGAAAAACCATACCTTTATGAATAACTCACTATATTTTTTGCAGTTATTTTTCAAATATATTTATCAATATTCGTGCTAATCACAACATAACACTGTGCATTTATGAGACTGAGATCTCATGCAGACCCTTCTCTGAATCTGAGTGGGATATAATGCTAAAAAACTGGGGAATTATGAAGGTATTTATTGGAAACACTTGCTAAATTAAAAAAATGGTAGGTGTTTTATTGATCAATAAGAACTCGCTAACCTGATTTTATTATTTTGCTTGTTAATGAAGTTGTAGGCTAGATGTTTGTATAGCTTCTAGCCATCAGTTTGGCGACTTGGTTCAAAAAATAATTAAAGGAGAACTTTATGACGTTAAAAACAGTATTTTCCACAAAGCTAGGTTACGCATCTAGCGATATGGCCGGGCAGTTAGTCTTCTGTGTGATATCGTTTTACATCTTGAAGTTTTATACTGATGTGGTTGGGTTGTCGGCCACAGTCGCTGGAACAATCTTATTAATTGCAAGATTGGTTGATGCTATTGATACCCCTATTTGGGGCATCGTTCTAGACCGAACCAATAGCAAGTATGGGAAAAGCCGTCCATGGTTCCTGTGGTTGTGTTTCCCATTTGCCTTGTTTGGGGTGCTCACTTTTATGACTCCAGATTTGGATTCTACGGCTAAAATTGCTTATGCCGCGGGTACGTATATTGTTTGTAGTATTCTTTATACAGGTATTAATACACCAGTAACTTCTATTCTATCGTCATTAACATCTGATCCAAAAGAGCGTGTGACACTCACTGTCTGGCGCATGTTTGGTTCAAAAGCGGGTGTGCTTCTGGTCAATGCAACGGCTTGGCCATTGGTTGCCTGGTTAGGAGATGGCGATGATAAACGTGGTTTTATGCTAACGCTCCCCATTTTTGCGGTGATTTCTATACTCCTATACTTATTTGCATTCCGTTCTCTAAAAGAGACGGTTGTTATAGAGCAAAAACCGGTGCCGATTAAGGGGGGATTTAAGGCATTTAAAGGGAATTGGCCTTGGATAATTATCTTCATTTCTTGTTTCTTTTTTTGGATTGCATTCATCGCGCGTATTTCGATGGTGCCGTATTTCTTTGAGTATGTTTGGGACCGTAAAGATCTCGTTCCATTTGCGAATAGTATGGACGTACTTTCAATGGTTTCCATTCTATTAATTCCTTGGTTCTGTAAATGGGCATGTAAAGGCACTGTGTGGGCAATTGCACTTGGGGGGTCTGTGTTAGCTCAAATTATCCTCTATGCCGGTGTTGCTACACATTCACTACCTCTTGTTTTTATTGGTTGGGTGGCTGGAATATTAACCAGTGGCGTTGCACTCGCGCTACCATTCTCATTACTTTCGGACAGTGTAGATTTTGGTGAATGGAAAACAGGTGTTCGCTCAGTAGGACTGTTAACTGCAATCGGTGCAGGATTCTGTTTGAAGGCGGGTAGCGGTCTTGGTGGTGCTCTTCCTGCATGGGTTTTAGGTGGGACAGGGTACGTCGCAAATGTGGCTCAGACGCCTGAGGCAATTGCTGGAATTAATTTTGGCTTCATTTGGTTGCCTGCACTGTTTTACGGACTAGCATTCTTGCCTGTTCTGTTTTATCGCAAGTTTGAATTGTTGGAACCTCAGATTCAGAAAGAGCTAAAGCAACGCAGAGAGCAGGTGGTACAGAGAGGGAATGAACAAGAATTAGTGGGGAAAACACATGTTTAAATTGATTAAAAACAGCCAATCGGTAGAGTTAGTTGCCGCAGATAAGCATCTTAGGGTTTCCTTTGTTAATCCCTCTGTTGCACGCATTTCTTATATTGAAATAGAAAAACTAACGGACTATACAAGCTCGATTGTCTCTAAAGTTGCTAATTACACTGATTATACTGTCTCTGAGGATGAAACCTCATTTTTTGTCGCAACGAATAAGTTGCAAGTGAAAATATCAAAGCTCACCGCTGCGGTGAGTTTTCTTAACAGCTCGGGAGAGGTATTGTTGCAACAGCCTGAGCGTGGCGGTAAATCACTTGTGCGCAAAGAAATATATCGTAATGTGTATGACTCAAATGTAGATATTTTGTCAGGGCAAAATATTGACGGTGCCCGAGCGGAATCGAAACCATCTGAACGCGTATTTTCTGGGTATGCATTTGAAGCTAAATTAGAATTTGTTTTTGCACAAGATGAAGCGTTGTTTGGGCTTGGATCGCATGAAGAAGGGTATGGAAATCTGCGCGGAAAGTCGCAACAGTTATATCAGCAAAACATGAAAATGGTTGTACCTTGTCTTGTTTCCTCTAAAGGTTATGGCCTGCTTTGGGATTGTTCTTCCACAATGGTTTTTCATGATGATGCCTACGGAAGTTACTGGTGGGCAGAAGCCGTGGATCAGGTTGAGCTCTACTTTATTGGCGGTGGGAATGCTTCAGCGGTGGCACACAACTACTACGAACTCACTGGTACACCACCGATGTTACCCCGCTGGTCGTTTGGCTATGTTCAATCGAAAGAACGTTATGTCAATGCGCAAGAGATGCTCGATGTTGCGCGTGAATATCGTCGTCGCAACATTCCATTAGATGTCCTAGTGTTGGACTGGAAAACATGGCCAGATGGTCATGGATGGGGACAAAAATCCTTCGATACCGCGCGTTTTCCAGATCCAAAGGGATTTATTGATGAACTTCATGAATTAGGTGTTAAGTTGATGGTGTCTATTTGGCCGATTATGACTGGAGAGTGTTTTAACCAGAATGAGCTCCGAGAAAAAGATCAGATGCTCGGAAACCAGTCTACCTACAATGCTTACGATCCAGAGGCACGTGAGACCTATTGGAATCAAGCGAAGGAAGGTCTTTTCGACCATGGCGTTGATGCATGGTGGTGTGATTGCACAGAGCCTTTCGAATCCGATTGGGAAGGCTCTGTTAGACCAGAGCCTCATTTGCGTTTAATTAAAAATACAGAACAAGCAAAACGTTATATTGATGAACGTCAGCTCTCATCGTATTCGTTGCATCATTCACAGGGGATTTATGAAGGGCAACGTAAAGCGACCAATGAAAAACGCGTATTGAACCTAACACGCTCTTCCTATGCGGGACAGCATCGTTACGGTACGGTGAGTTGGTCTGGTGATATCAGTGCGACTTGGGATGTACTTAAACGTTCTATTCCTGAGGGGGTTGATTTTTGTGCAACTGGTGAGCCATATTGGACCTTGGATATTGGTGCTTTCTTCGTTGGGAGAGATCCAGAACGTTGGTTTTGGAATGGAGACTACGATGCTGGTTGTCGAGGTCTTGGTCCGATGGAGGGAACAGATCCCATTGCAAATGATACAGGTTCCACCGATCTGGGTTATTGGGAACTTTATACCCGTTGGTTGCAGTATGGCTGTTTCCTACCCATGTTTCGTTCGCATGGTACAGATGTTGCTCGTGAAATTTGGTGTTTTGGGGATGAGGGAAACGTATTTTATGACACGATTGCTAAATATATCCGTCTGCGCTCTCAGCTTGTGCCATATATCTATTCAGTCGCTGCCGGCATAGCTGACTCTGGTTTGGCTCTATTGCGCCCGGTGGCGATGGAGTACCCAAGAGATTTATCTACCTTTGATCTCACTGACCAGTATTTATTTGGCCCTGGAATGATGGTTTGTCCAGTGGTGAAACCTATGTACTATGGTAAGGGGTCCAAGAAACTTGAGAGTATTTCAGAAACACGATCGGTCTACTTTCCTAAGGAAACCAATTGGTATGATTTTTGGACCAATAAGGTTTATGAGGGAGGACGTGAACTCATTGTCGCTGCGCCGTTAAATATTATTCCGCTTTTTGTGCCCGAAGGGGCAATATTGCCTCTCGGTCCAGTCGAGCAATACTCTGGTGAGTTACTTGATGTACCATTAGATGTTCATGTCTATACCGGGTCAGATGGTTCATTTGTATTATACGAAGATGCCGGCGATGGTTATGCCTATGAAGATGGAGAGTGCATTCGTACGAGATTCGATTGGTGTGAAGATGCCCAGATGTTAAGTATTTCGGATCGTAAAGGCACTTTTGATGGAATGGTGATAAACAGAATGTTGAATGTTGTTTTCCATGTGGCAGGAGGAGTGAAAGAAAAAAAATTGAGTACACTGGTAACGCTGTAGAAGTTGCATTCCGTTAAAGGCAATATTGCTAATAATGAAAGGTGAATTTGGGGGGCTTATTTGTAATGAAGTAGTGCTAGTATTCCTAAATTTTATCAATAAGCTTTTTCATCTTTTATTATCATAAATATTTTCAAAGCATTGCCTGATTAGGTATATATCTCCGCAATCGTGGCGGGTATTAATGCAATTAGCCTCCATAAAAAATAGGTAATAATATTCTCCATGTTTCGTTTTTAACGTAGCCTTTTGGGTATTAACTTTATGTAGGGGAAGGGCTCCCGGTGTCTGAGTCATTACCCCCAAAATATGTTAATAATTGCCTGACCCTCATTTTTTTCCATCTTAAAACATCCATTACATACCTGTTTTATAACTAATTTATATTAACAGTTCAGCCTTAGTTGTCGCCTAATAAACTGCAATAGAAAGTGGATTGTTACCATGAAGAACCTGATCTGATCCATCCTAATGCCTAAGAGTTCAGTTATCACTTCAATCATAGAATTTGTAGAAAATTAAATATTTAATTAGTTATTCAGTTTGTCGCTAACCTGTCAGCTATTAATTTAGAGTGTTTCTTAACCAATAAATCATAATACAGTGATAATAGTAACCGTTTCGGTCATAAACGGGCGTTATTTATAAAAACAGGGTTAATTCGGTCGTTTTATAAGCTGATTCGGTCATTTTGTGAGCTAATTCGGTCATTTTGTGAGCTGGTTCAAAGTTTTATTTGTATGCTCTGGCTAATATAAATTTATATAAAGGAGAGTCCATGCGTAAGCTAAATATTGTTGAATTAGTCAATAAAATGAAAGAGATATCTGTGGATGAATTGGCTTCTCATTTTTGTGTGTCAGTAGAAACAATCAGACGAGATTTGAGACAATTAGATACGGAAGAATTACTTGTTCGTGTACATGGTGGGGCTATTTCTAAACATGCTGAAGATATTGGTACCTCATTTAGTAATCGTTTAAAAGATAATGCAGAAGAAAAAAAATGTTTGGTTATAAAAGCAGTGTCATGGGTTTATGAGGGGGCAGTCATTGGCTTAGACGCGAGTTCTTCAACGTATCATTTTGCAAGTTTACTGCCTAATATTAATTGCACGGTTGTCACAAACTCTGTGGCAATTATTAGTTTATTACAGGGTAAATCTAATATTCACATTATTAGTACTGGTGGCAATTACTCTGAAAAATACGATGCATTCTACGGTTCCATTTCAATAAATACACTTTCTCAAATGTCACTTGATATCAGTTTTATATCTTGTGTTGGTTTTGATTTTGATTCTGGTGTTTGGGATTCAAATGAATATAACTGTGAGATTAAAAAGAAATTTATTGAAATATCAAATAATGTTTTTTTAATAGTCGATAAAACTAAATTCAATAAACGTAGCCTTCTCAAAATTTGCGATATAAATAGTATCAATACAATTATTACTAATACAGATCTTACTGGTGTTGATACTTCTAAATTTAAGAATAATCTATTATTTAGTGATTGAATTTTTTCATAAAAGTCTATTTTAACAAATAATATGCAGGCGATGCAGGTTAACCAGCAACGGATAATTATATGAATAAAATAATTGTAAAAATGGAAAATATTACCAAACGATTTCCTGGAGTTGTCGCGCTAGATAATGTGAGTTTCAATCTGCGTAAAGGTGAAGTCCATGCTTTACTCGGTGAAAATGGGGCAGGTAAGTCCACTTTGATGAAAATACTTTCTGGGGTTTACGTTCCGAATGAAGGGAAGATCATCTTTGAAGATGATGTTGTGAAGTTAGATACTCCTATTTCTGCTCAAGCAAAAGGCATCGCCATCATTCACCAAGAGTTCAATTTGTTCCCTGATCTTACTGTGGCAGAAAATATTTTTATTGGACGAGAATTCCGCGGGCATCATAAATGGATGTTGAATGATACGGCTCAATCTGATGCTACCCAAGCTTTGCTCAATAAACTAAATCTAGATATCAGTTCAGATACTTTGGTAGAGAAACTAACCGTTGCTCAACAACAAATGGTTGAAATCGCCAAAGCACTTTCAGTCGACGCAAAAGTTCTCATCATGGATGAACCAACAGCAGCACTAACAGAAAGTGAGATTGCCAGTTTGTTCAAAGTGACTAACATGCTGAAATCTCAGGGGGTGGGTATTGTTTATATCTCACACCGACTCGAAGAATTGGTGCAAATAGCAGACAGGGCAACCGTCATGCGTGATGGTTGTTTCGTTGGCACTGTGGATTATGCTTCTACGACGATTGACGAATTGATTGCCATGATGGTAGGTCGGAACCTTGGAGATATATACCCGGAGAGAGCGAATAAACCACTTGACGAAGTAGTATTAGATGTCAAAAATCTAAATCGAAAAGGCGTGCTGTCGGATATAAACTTCCAACTAAAACGTGGTGAAATTCTTGGATTATCTGGGTTAATGGGAGCTGGTCGTACTGAAGTTGCCAGATGTATATTTGGTGCTGATCCGATTGATAGCGCAGACATCACATTATTTGGCGAGCGAGTACAAATCAGAAATGTCCATCATGCGATTGAGTTAGGTATTGGTTATCTGACCGAAGATCGCAAGAAAAATGGATTGGCACTGGGTATGTCAGTATCAGACAACACTATGTTAAGTAGTTTTAAAGAGTTTTCTAACCAGTTTGGGATCATAGATGAAGAGGCTTGTAGAGTTACGGTCTCGAAGTTGAGCGATAAATTAAGAATAAAGACACCGACGCTGGAAGAACTTGCAGGAAATCTAAGTGGTGGTAATCAACAAAAAATAATTATTGCGAAGTGGATTTGTAAAAATACTGAAATACTTATTTTTGATGAGCCGACTAGAGGCATTGATGTTGGGGCTAAATTAGAAATATACGAATTAATTAATCAATTAACAGCACAAGGAAAGTCGATAATCTTAATATCTTCAGAGTTACCTGAAATATTAGGAATGTGTGACCGGATATTAGTGATGAGAAACGGACGAATTGCGGGTGAGCTATCAGCTGAAAGAGCAACCCAAGAAGAAATAATGAAATATGCAACTTTAGAGGGTTAATATTATGGAAAAAAATGTGGAAACAATGGATTCATCACCTCAAAAAGAAGATGTGAAGAAGTTATTCAATAAAGAGTTAATTATGAAGCTAGCACCGTTGATTAGCTTAGTACTATTAATTGTTTTTTTCAGTTTAGGGACGCCATATTTTCTTAATCTTAATAATTTATTAACAGTAGCTCTTCAAGTCTCTGTCATTGGCACAATTGCAATTGGTGTTACGTACGTAATCATTACATCTGGTATCGATCTTTCGATGGGGTCGGTGATGGCCTTTTCAGGGGTTGTTGTTGGATTGGCTGCATCTTTCGGTTTGCCATTGTGGATGTGCGTTGTTGCAGGTGGTTTGGCTGGTTGTTTATGTGGCGCACTAAGTGGCTTTTTGGTTACACGTGTTTGTATCCCGCCATTCATTGCAACTTTAGGTCTGATGATGTCGATAAGAGGGATTAACTTAGTATTAACCGATGGACGTGCACTTTATTTTAGTGATTACCCTAGCTTCAAACTGATTGCTCAGGGAAGACTGTTTGATTTAATCCCTTATCCAGTAATTTATTTTACGATCATCGCAATTGTTTCTGCTTTCATCTTAAACCGTACCATTATTGGTCGATATATATACGCAGTAGGAAGTAGTGAGGATGCCGCGCATTTATCTGGTATTAAAGTCGATAAAGTCAAAATGTTTGTTTATTCATTTTGTGGATTATTAACAGGCATTGCAGGTGTCATTTTAACCTCACGTTTAAATTCTGGTCAGCCAACAGTTGGTGTGGGGTATGAATTAGAAGCGATTGCTGCGGTTATCATTGGTGGCACAAGTTTAATGGGGGGAATAGGTACAATAGGCGGGACCATTATTGGTGCATTTATCATGGGTATTCTTAAGAATGGATTAAATCTAATGGGTGTATCACAATTCTGGCAAATGGTGGCAATGGGCATTGTCGTAGTTGTCGCTGTATATCTCGACACTTTAAGAAAGAAAATCAGATAACACAGACGTTTTACTTTATATAAATTAAACATAATAGCATTTTTAATTTAATGGAGAATTTTAAAATGAAATCAATAAAACTAACCTTATTAGTAATTGTAGCAACTTTGGTTCTCGGAACAGCGCAAGTACAAGCTGCAGAGGATATTTATATACCAGTAGTAAGTAAAGGCTATCAACATGAGTTTTGGCAAACAGTGAAGCTGGGTTCTGACACAGCGGCGAAAGAGCTTGGTATAAGGACCAGTTTTGTTGGGCCAGCATCAGAGACACAAGTTGCACAGCAAGTCCAACTAATGGAGGATATGATGGCGCGTCAACCAGACGCCATTCTGTTAGCTGCCCTCGATTCAAATGCATTGGTATCGCCAGTGGAATCTGCAAAGTCAAGAGGCATAGAAATCGCAACTTTTGATTCAGGTATCAATTCTGATATTCCAAAAAGTTTTATTGCAACAAACAACGTGAAAGCGGGTGCGGCTGCGGCGATATTACTCGCTGAAATGATCGATGGTAAAGGCAAAGTCGGTATCATTGCACACGTAGCGGGAACGCAAAGCGCTGTTGAACGTACAAAAGGTTTTATCGATAAGGTGACGGAAATGTATCCTAATATTGAACTATTAGAAGTTCAATATAGTGATGGAGATCCACAGAAAGCATTGGACAAAACCATTGATATGTATCGTGCAAATCCAGATTTGGTTGCTGTGTATGCAACCAACGAAGGTGCGACCATGGGCGTGGGAAATGCGATTGATAGCATGAACCTAGCAGGAAAAGTGAAAGTGATGGGCTTTGATAGCACAGAAGGTATTATCGCTTTTCTAAAAGCGGGCATTATCCAGGGCTTTGTCGTTCAGGATGCTTATCAAATAGGTTATCAAGGTATAAAAACTCTTTACGATGTGCTTAAAGGCAAGCAAGTACCCAAAGTCATCGATATCCCCGTTAAAATAGTTACAGTTGATAACGTCGATAATAAAGAGATGCAAACGTTGTTATATCCCTTCGGAAAATAAGTTTTAAATAGGAGGGCCTTTTCTAATGGCCCCATAACTATGTAAATATTCTCAAATAGTTATATTTGTTGTAGGTTTTATGAAGATTAGCGATGATATTGCTTAGCGCAACTAAAAAATATCATCAAATATCTTCCATTTCAATAGTTTTTAAATGTATCGATTCAATATTATTGAAGGTGATTCCAGTCTCTTTTTTCTTAAATAATATTAAATCTAAGGAAAATTTAAAATGACTAATTTAGTAAAAATAGGTATTCGTCCCACCATTGATGGTCGCCAAATGGGCGTTCGTGAGTCACTTGAAGCGCAAACAATGAATATGGCTAAATCTGCTGCTGTATTTATTGAAGAAAATATACGTCATTCAGATGGCTCAAAAGTTGAATGTGTTATTGCTGATAGTTGTATTGGAGGTGTTGCTGAAGCTGCCTCGTGCGCTGAAAAATTCAATCGTGAAAATGTTGGCGTGATAATGACGGTGACACCTTGCTGGTGTTACGGCACTGAAACGATTGATATGAACCCACATACACCAAAAGCTATTTGGGGTTTTAATGGAACTGAACGCCCTGGTGCCGTTTACCTTGCTGCCGCTATGGCGGGTCATTCTCAAGTGGGTTTACCTGCATTCTCTATCTACGGAAAAAATGTTCAAGATTCGGGAGATACAAGCATTCCTGATGATGTTCAAGAAAAAATATTGCGCTTTTGTCGAGCAGGCCTTGCCGTTGCTTCTATGCGTGGTAAGTCGTATTTATCTATCGGTTCTGTTTCCATGGGGATTGCAGGCTCCATTATTAACCCTGAATTCTTTCAAAAATACCTCGGCATGCGTAATGAATACGTAGACATGACTGAAATTAAGCGTCGTTTAGATCATCAAATTTATGACAAGGATGAATTAGCATTAGCGCTATCTTGGGTTAAAGAAAACTGTAAAGAAGGTGAAGATTATAACAACACTCCTTTTACCAAAGAGCGTAAAGCAGATGATTGGAAAACAGTCGTTAAAATGACATTGATCATGCGTGATTTAATGCAAGGTAATCCTCGGCTTGCAGAACTCGGCTTTGGTGAAGAGTCACATGGTCATAATGCCATTGTCGGTGGCTTTCAAGGGCAACGCCATTGGACAGATTATCTACCAAATGGTGACTTTAGTGAAGCCATTCTGAATTCATCGTTTGACTGGAATGGTATTCGCGAACCCTTTGCGCTTGCAACAGAAAATGACAGTTTAAATGGCGTTAACATGCTGTTTGGTAAGTTATTAACGGGAAAAGCTCAAGTGTTTTGTGATGTGCGTACTTATTGGTCCGAAGATGCGGTAGAGCGTGTGACAGACTTCCGACCTGAATCTGGTTTTATTCATTTAGTTAATTCAGGCTCTGCAGCTTTAGATGGCTCTGGAAAATCAAAAGATAGCAATGGTAAAGCGGTGATGAAACCACACTGGGAACTTACTGAACAAGATAAAAAAGATTGTTTACAAGCAACTCGCTGGTGCCCAGCGATTGCTGAGTATTTTCGTGGAGGCGGTTTTTCTTCTCAGTTCCTTACAGAAGGCGGTATGCCATTTACAATGCATCGCATTAATCTTATTGATGGTCTTGGTCCTGTACTGCAAATTGCTGAAGGTCATTCTATTGAATTACCCACAGAGGTTCACAATACTCTGAATGATCGCACTGATGCAGCATGGCCAACAACCTGGTTTGTACCTCGTATTACTGGTGAGGGATCATTTAAAAATGTTTATGACGTAATGGCTAATTGGGGCGCTAACCACGGTGTTCTCTCTCATGGGCATATTGGCGCTGATCTTATTGCGATGGCTGCCATGCTCCGTATTCCTGTCTCAATGCATAATGTTGATAGTTCTGAGGTATTTCGACCTCATACTTGGTCTGCATTTGGTCAAGATATCGAGGGGCAAGACTACCGAGCGTGTGCAAACTTCGGCCCAATTTATAAATAATAACGACGAAGGCCTATTTTACTGGTAGGTGTTATTTGAGGAAAATATATGTCTATTGTCATTATACTTGATTGTGGTGCTACAAATGTTCGAGCTATCGCGGTTAATAATATAGGGAATATAGTTGCCTCTCATTATATAAAAAACGAAACATTACAAACCGGTACATTCCATGTTTGGGATTATCAACAGATCTGGGGGAAAATGGTTAAGTGTTGCCGTAGTGTAACGGCACAGATTCATCGTCAAGATATTAGGGCTATTTCGGTAACGACATTTGGAGTCGATGGTGCCCCCTTCGATGTTGAAGGAAAACAGATTTATCCTATTATTTCTTGGAAATGTTCCCGTACAGTTGCTGTTATGAAGCAGGTTGAAGAAGAGCTAGATCGTGGTGAGTTATATAAAAATAATGGTATTGGTAATTATAGCTTTAACACCCTTTATAAACTGAAATGGCTTAAAGATAATGAACCAGAAATTTATCAAAAAATGGATAAATTTGTATTTATTTCATCGATGATTAATCAGCAACTGACGGGAATATTTACCACTGATAGAACAATGGCTGGTACCTCTATGCTGACTGAACTGGCATCAGGAGATTGGCATAAAAGTATACTTGAATATTTAGCATTAACTGAAAATCATTTTCCTCCAATGGTTAATGCTGGTGATGTTGTTGGTGATGTGCGTTCAGATATTGCATTTCTACTGGGTGTGCCAATTAATACCCCCGTTATTTCGTCTGGGCATGATACTCAATTTGCCTTGTTCGGCTCTGGAGCCGAAGAGAATCAACCTTTCTTAAGCTCTGGAACATGGGAGATTTTAATGGCGAGATCTCCTCGGCCAACACTTCGTGAAGATTATTTAAAAGAAGGTTTAACGACGGAGTTAGATTCAAAACAAGGGACTTATAATCCCGCCATTCAATGGCTCTCAAGTGCCGTCATGGAA
The DNA here is from genome assembly GCA_037132845.1 of Psychromonas sp. GTDB lineage: Bacteria > Pseudomonadota > Gammaproteobacteria > Enterobacterales > Psychromonadaceae > Psychromonas. The sequence goes on along the minus strand of JBAHZV010000012.1, from coordinate 2,793 downwards.
TGGGTTGCAAAAATATTTTTTAGTGATGTTATGAATCAAGATAATAAATATGCAGTAATGGTGATGGAAGGGGAAGATGCGCCTGTGGGTTGTAATGGAACAAGATTTACTCCTAAATTTTTGTTGAATCAAGAACAACATGGTGAAGGAGCGATTAATGGTATCTCGATCAATACAACCCGTGGTGAAATTTATCGTTCTGCACTAGAAGGTTTAGCGTATCAGTTACGTAATAGCCTTATTTCATTATCTTATATAAGTGGATTTACTGCTGATAAGTTATTAGTTGTTGGGGGAGGTTCAAAAAATGCGCTGTGGAATCAAATTCGCGCGGATGTTCTTGGTATCCCTATTCATATTGTTGATCAAGCCGAGTCGACGGTGATGGGTGCCGCTATGTATGCATTTTCAGGGGCAGGTGTCTACGCAAGTGCAAATGAAGCACAAAGAAAAATGCAACCTACGTATACCGTCGTTAAACCAAGCAGTAATCAAAAATTGTATGAAAAATATATTTTGGAGGGAGAAAATGCTTAAAGGTATACATCCAGCGATTAGTCCAGATCTACTTTCAACTCTGAGCAAAATGGGCCATGGAGATGAAATTTTATTAGCCGATGCCCACTTTCCTGCATATTCGTTTAATAACAATATTATACGAGCAGATGGAGTTGGTATTGATACGTTACTTAAAGGCATTGTTCCTTTATTCGATTTAGATCAATATGTAGAAAAACCAATTTTTATGATGAGAGCGGTATCAGGTGATGAATTAGACCCATCTGTTGAAGAAAAGTATATGTCAGCTATCGTAAAGCATTTGGGTGAACGGCCCAAAATAGAGAGAGTCGAACGCTTTGCCTTTTATGAACGCACTAAAGGATGTTTTGCCGTTGTGCTAACTGGTGAGACCGCAAAATATGGCAATATTATTTTAAAAAAGGGCGTAACTACGCTATAGGAAGCAATTATGACATTAATACATAAACAAGCAGCACAAAAAATAATTGATACGTGTCTAGAAATGACTCGATTAGGATTAAATCAAGGTACAGCAGGCAATGTATCAGTGCGTTTTAATAATGGCATGCTGATCACTCCTACAGGTATTCCTTACGAAAATCTCACCCCAAATCAGATTGTTTACGTTACCAATGAAGGGGTGTTTGAAGAAGGTAAGCTACCATCAAGTGAATGGGCATTTCATTTAACTTGTTACAATATAAGGAAAGATGCTCAAGCTGTCATACATAACCATGCAGTTAACAGTACTGCTGTGTCTATTCTTAATAAGTCAATTCCTGCGATCCATTATATGGTTGCCGTATCGGGAACGAATGAAATTCCTTGTGTTCCTTACGCCACTTTTGGTAGTTCTAGGCTTGCTGATTTTGTAGCGGAAGGTATCGCTAAGAGCAAATCTATCTTACTCCAGCATCATGGAATGATAACTTGTGGTGAGAACTTAGATAAGGCACTTTGGTTAGCTCATGAAACAGAAGTTTTAGCTGAGCTATACCTTAAAACACTAGCAATTACGCCCAATGTACCTGTTTTACCCAAAGAGGAAATGGATCACGTACTCAAAAAATTTCAATCTTATGGCCTTCGAGTGGAAAAATAATCAAATTAACCCTGTATTTTTTATGGGCATATATTTTTAGCTTTTAATAAGGAGAAACACATGGTATTTGCATTACATGTTCCCAAATTAAGCTTATTTGGTGAAGGCGCTGTTGCTGAATCTGTAGAAGTATTAGACACACAATCAGTGAAAAAAGTGTTAATAGTGACGGATAAAAATTTAGTGAATCTTGGTGTATTAAATTCGCTTTATTTTGCATTAGACGGAAAAAAAATTGAATATGTAACCTTTGATTTAGTGACACCGAACCCTACTGCTAATATGGTAAGACAAGGTAAAGATTTTTATATAGAAAATGACTGCGATTGTTTCATTGCTGTTGGAGGGGGTAGCCCTACTGACTGTGCAAAAGCGATTCGTATTGTCACATCTAATGAAGGAGATATCACTGAGTATGACGGTATTGATTTAGTTAAAAATGAGGGTGCATTTTTTATTGCCATTAATACTACTGCTGGTACTGCCGCTGAAATGACTTGTAATTCTGTTATTACAGACGAAGATCGCAAGGTTAAAATGCTCATTATAGATTCTAAGCAAATGCCTGATGTTGCAGTCAACGATCCAACTCTCATGCTCGGGTTGCCAGCAAATGTGACCGCTGCAACCGGGATGGATGCATTAACACATGCCATTGAATCGATAGTCACACCTGGTGCTCATACAATAACTAAAGCTACAGCTATAGATGCAGTAAGGATTATTAGTAAATGGTTACCAGCTGCGGTTAGTGATGGTCAAAACTTTAAAGCTCGTGAAATGCTTGCAAATGCACAATTTTTAGCTGGAATGTCATTTAATAGTGCCGGTCTAGGAGCTGTTCATGCTTTAGCACATCAACCAGGAGCAACACATGATCTACCACATGGCGTATGTAATGCAATATTGTTACCTATTGTAAGCCAGTTTAATGCAGAAACTGTCCCAGAGCCGTACCGAGCTATTGCAAAAGCAATGGGAGGGGATACAAGCCAACTTAATGATAAAGAAGCTTCCGATTTAGCAATAGAGCTTATTCGTAAGCTGTCTGTTGAGGTTGGAATTCCTAGCGGTTTTGCAGAATTAGGTATCAATGCAAGTGATATTGATTTGTGGATAGATAAAGCGATGAATGATGTCTGCATGGGAGGTAATCCACGAGAAGCAAG
>JBAHZV010000134.1:0-10342 GCA_037132845.1 Psychromonas sp. | reverse complement strand
AGATGCAAATAATGGTGAGGGTGATAATGGATCCGCTGTAATGGCCACTAAACCGGCTAACGCACCATTTAATATCATCGTTAAATCTGCTTTACCCCACTTAAGTTTACTCACTATCAATGCAGCGATTGCACCTGTTGCGGCGGCCGCATTCGTATTAAGGAAGATAAGACCCACAGCGGATGCATTTTCTGCGTCAGAAATAAGCAGCTGAGAACCACCGTTAAAACCAAACCAACCCATCCATAGGATAAAGGTACCTAAGGTTGCAAGTGGCATATTTGAACCTTGAATCGGATGTATGCTTCCGTCTTTACCGTATTTACCGTTACGTGCACCCAATAACAATACAGCAGCAAGCGCGGCAGCAGCACCGGCCAGATGAACAATACCAGAACCCGCAAAATCAGAGAACCCAGCTTCGCTTAAGAAACCACCACCCCAAGTCCAGTAACCTTCGATAGGATAAATGAATGCAGTTAAAAATACCGTAAAGATTAAAAATGCCCACAGTTTCATACGTTCAGCAACGGCGCCCGAGACAATAGACATTGCTGTTGCAACAAAGACAACTTGAAAGAAGAAATCCGACTCTAATGAGTGATCCGCGCCTTCCGCTTGTGTGCCAATTAAGGTACCTAATGAAGGTAACCAACCACCGGCGGTATTATCCACATACATAATGTTGTAACCCACTAATAAAAACATGGTACAAGCGATTGCATATAACACGATATTTTTAGTTAAAATTTCAGTGGTATTTTTAGAGCGAACTAACCCAGCTTCTAACATCGCAAAACCGGCAGCCATCCACATCACTAACACACCCGAGATTAAAAAGTAGAAGGTGTCTAGGGCATATTTAAGCTCTATAACTGTATTTTCCATAATATTTTTCCTTTGTATAAAATAGTTTTACTAAAAACTTAAAGTGCTTCTTCGTTAACTTCGCCTGTGCGAATACGGACAACTTGTTCTAATGGTTGAATAAATATTTTACCATCACCTACTTTTCCAGTGTTAGCTGCATTAGTAATTGCCTCAACAATACGGTCAACATCACTTTCTTTTATTGCAATTTCTAGTTTAACTTTTGGTAAAAAGTCAACTTTGTATTCCGCGCCACGGTAAAGTTCTGTGTGGCCTTTTTGGCGGCCAAAACCTTTCACTTCAGAAACTGTCACACCAGCGATACCCGCATCCATAATGGCTTCACGGACTTCATCCAGTTTGAATGGTTTGATTATTGCAGTTAACATTTTCATTAAAAATTCCTTCTGTAGATATGGGCTAATTTAAATAATAGTCCCTGAGTCTACAAGCAATTAACACGCCAAAATAATAACAATTACAAAACAATGAGTTACAATAAATCCATCTAAAATAAAATGCTCAAAGCACCAAGTTAGTGCAACTCTCACAGGCAAAACGCACTAAAATAGAGCTTGATGATTATTTTTTACTGCAGAAGATTAAAAAATTAATTTCCATCGCGTGCCTAGCACGCTATAGTGCACATTATTTTTTAATACATTAAATACAAAGGTAGAATAGATGAAAAAAATAGGCCTACTGCTTATCACTTTTACACTTAGTTTTAACATATTAGCAGCCCCACGCGTTATTCCGAGTGCACCCGCTATCGCGGCAAAGGGTTACTTATTAGTTGATTTTGCTTCTGGTACTGTGCTGGCAGAAGGCAACAGTGAAAAAAAACTTGCGCCTGCAAGTTTAACAAAAATGATGACCAGTTATATCATTGGGCAAGAGCTCAAGAAAGGGAATCTAAAACTCACAGATAAAGTGATGATATCTGAAAATGCATGGTCCAAAAACTATCCCGACTCTTCGAAAATGTTCATTGAAGTGGGTAAAGAGATAACCGTTGCAGATTTGAACCGTGGTATTATCGTGCAATCTGGTAACGATGCTTGTGTTGCAATGGCCGAACATATTGCTGGAAGCGAAAGCGCATTTTCAGATTTGATGAATTCTTGGGCGACGCAATTAGGAATGTACAATACCCATTTTGTAAACAGTCATGGTCTGCATTCAGAAGAGCACTATACCACCCCCGTTGATATGGGTATCTTAGCAACAGCACTGATCAGAGACGTGCCCGATGAATATCGAATTTACAGCGAAAAATCATTTAAATTCAATGGTATAGTTCAATATAATCGCAACGGTCTGTTATGGGATAAAAGCCTGAATGTAGACGGCATTAAAACCGGTCATACCAGTGCTGCAGGTTACAGTTTAATTGCATCTGCAACAAAAGATGATATGCGTTTAATCAGTGTAATTATGGGCACAAAATCGGATGCTGCACGTAAAATTGAAAGTAAAAAACTGCTCAACTGGGGTTTTCGTTTCTTTGAAACAATGACGCCTTATAAAGCCGGTGAGCAACTCGCAACTGAGCGTATTTGGATGGGTGATAAAGAGATGATTCGCCTCGGCGTTGCTGTTGATACTCACCTTACCCTGCCACGTGGTCAAGCTAAAAACTTACAAGCTGACTTTATTATTAGCCATGAACTACGTGCTCCGATTAAAAAAGGTGAAGTGGTGGGAGAAGTACACTACTCCTTCGCAGATGAGAGCATTGCAACCTACGATTTGATTGCCCTTGAAGCCGTTGAAGAAGGGGGTTTATTCAGCCGTTTAATTGATTATATCAAATTATTATTCAGTGGTTGGTTTGGCTAAATGAAGACCTATAAATATTCGCTAAAATTTTATATTTATAGGCTATTGTTTATTGGTCCTATGACTAATTCGTACATGTTGATCAATAAGGACGGGATTAAAGTATTTATTTTAATCCTCAAAAGGTCATCATGTTACGCCTTATCGTCAAGCGTGTGACTGAACAACGTATTTTGATTGCTAAATATATCGTTTCACTTTTTTATTTTTTGTTTTTTTGGAGTTGCTAAATGGCACTTAATACTCATTTTGATGAACTGTTAGCGTTCCCCTGTGTTTTTGCATTTAAAGTAATGGGCGTTGCAGGTCCTGAGCTAATGAATAATGTACTCTCTGTAGTCCAAAAAAATGTACCTGGTGATTATGCGCCAACCGTAAAACCAAGCTCAAAAGGAACCTATCATGCACTTAGCGTGCCTGTTACCGTTCATTCTAAAGAACAAATAGAGGCTATTTATAACCAGCTTAATAAACTTGAATCTGTGCGTTATATTCTATAAATAATGACCGACTTAAAAAACAAACTTACGCTACGTTATTTAGGGCAACAAGCTTATTTAGAAACATGGCAAGCAATGCGCGATTATACTAATCGACGTGATGAACACTCTACAGATGAAATATGGGTGGTTGAACACCCACCAGTATTTACCCAAGGCACGGCAGGTAAACCAGAGCACCTATTACAACAAACGAATATTCCTATTGTAAAAAGTGATCGGGGCGGTCAAATTACCTACCATGGTCCAGGACAATTAATTATTTACCTCTTAATTGATATTCGTCGTAAACATTTTAACGTGCGCAGTTTAGTCACAATCATTGAACAAGGTATCATCGCACTGTTAAATGATTATAATGTGCATGCCTTTGCGAAAGCACACGCCCCAGGCGTTTATGTCAACGATAAAAAAATTGCATCACTCGGCTTAAAGATACGGAAAGGTTGCTCATTTCATGGGCTTGCATTAAATGTCGACATGGATTTATCACCTTTCCTGCAGATTAATCCTTGTGGTTATGCGGGATTAGAGATGACACAGTGTAAAAATGAAGGAATGCAGCTTAGTGTTGAAGCACTGGCGCCACTATTAATCGAAAAAATGAACGATAAATTACAATATTCACAAATAGAGAGTTTTTTTCATGAGTAACAAACCTAGCCAACTGACAGCAGGCAAAAAACTGCGTGATGCAGATAAGCTTTCCCATATTCCCATTAAAGTGATTACATCCGATAAAGCGACTATTTTAAAAAAACCCGCTTGGATGAAAATAAAACTAAAATCGGATAACACTCGGGTGGCTGAAATAAAAAAAGCACTGCGTAAAAATAAGCTACATTCTGTTTGTGAAGAAGCCTCTTGCCCGAACTTAAATGAGTGCTTTAATCACGGCACAGCGACTTTTATGATTTTAGGAGAAATCTGTACACGACGTTGCCCTTTCTGTGATGTAGGCCATGGAAAACCATTAGCGGTTGATACTGATGAGCCTAAAAAACTGGCTGAAACAATCAGAGATATGAAGCTTAAATATGTGGTTATCACCTCCGTTGACCGTGATGACCTACGTGATGGTGGTGCGCAACATTTTGCTGATTGTATTCGTGAAATTCGTTTATTAAATCCAATCATCAAAATTGAAATTTTAGTACCCGATTTTAAAGGGCGTATGGATAAAGCATTAGCCTGTTTTGAAAATGATGTGCCCGATGTATTCAACCACAACCTTGAAACCGCACCACACTTGTACAAAAAAGTGCGTCCTGGTGCCGACTATAAATGGTCATTGCAGCTACTCAAGAAATTCAAAGAACAACATCCTGAAATCCCTACAAAATCAGGTCTAATGATGGGTCTTGGCGAAAGCAATGCAGAGATTGAAAAGGTCTTGGTTGATCTCAATGCACACGGCGTAAGCATGCTAACATTAGGTCAATACTTGCAACCTAGCTTGAATCATTTAGCGGTTGAGCGTTACGTATCACCTGCAGAGTTTGATGCGTTAGGAGAAAAAGCAAAAGCATTAGGTTTTGATCATGCAGCTTGTGGTCCATTGGTACGATCTTCATATCATGCAGATCTACAAGCTTCTGGTAAAGAAGTTAAATAAAGAGATTAAATAAAAGCTGACAGCAAGAATGCGGTCAGCTCCTTTTACCAATTCTTGCCAAGCGAAAAGAACACAGTGATCTCATCTTCTTCATAAGAATCAAAACTAGTCGCATAACCAACACCAATAACGGCAGGACCAAAACTGGTATCGGTGCCGAGATACACACTGACCGAGGTGATTAATTCATTGAGATCAATTGACTCATCTAGTTGCCACACATTACCGGCTTCAAGACTGCCACCAAGATACAAAGGTAACCCTGCACCACCAGGAATTTCACGCCCAAGATCATATTGATAAACCAGCGCACTAAACAGTTTATCTGCACCGACTAATGAATCCTTTTGATAGCCAGATAGATTTAAGAACCCGCCTAATTCAGAATAACGAATAGAGAAATCATTATCACTTAATATTGTAGCAAAAGATGCGATGCCCACAAAAGTATGCTTTCCGATACCCATTGCACCACGCCAATCAAAGCTTAATTCAAAGGAGAGGTCATCCTGCCCTAAAATTAATTGATGATCGTAGTCATCTTTACGCACAAACACTTCAAAAAGAATTTTATTACCTTTAGTGGGAAAGTTAATACTATTTAAACTGTCGTAACCCAATGAAATATAAGCACCCAAAGAATTATAATTAAAATCTTCATCGCTATCGTCTTCAAAATTAATGTTGCCTAACTCACCTATGAAGCCTATTTCTGATAGGCCATAATCGTGGTAGTGATACCCTAAACCCAAACGAAGATCCACAAAACGATTAACCAGTTCTGGAATGTTAGAAGCATCGCTCAATTTATTTTTAGCAAACTTATCCTCTTTAAGTTGCACACGACTACGCGAGTAAAAGGCTTGTTGTTGATCAAGGGGTTGATAAAACTCACTCGATAGCATGCTTTCCCAACCAAGAGATAGCTCGTTAATCCACTGGCCGCCATTCGTTGTTATATCCGTTAGCAAGTAAGCAATATCTAGCGAGAACATGGAAATATTTTCAAAATCGCCTTGCCATTGATAACCAAATTTTAGATAGTTGGGACCCCATGATTTTGCCCGCGTAGTGAGCACCAGCGTTCGTCCAGCGGGAGCGTCAAAAAATTCAGCATTCACATAATCAAAGCGGTCTAATGCATAAACATTTTCAATGGCGACCTGAAGTTGCTCTTTGCTAACCACATCGCCAACATTAATCGGGAAGTGATCACGGATCACAACAAGGTCTACTTTAGACTGATTATCATACTCAATAGCAATCACAGGATGAGCAAGCGGAGCAAACCAAGCTTGACTTTTGTGTTTTTTAGCAAGCTGATATTGCTCATACTCTGCATCACTAATACTTAGTTCTGCGATGGACTCTTGCAACGCGAGTGCCGCTTGTTCGCCCCTTTCTAAGCCTATCGCTAACAGAGAGAAATCAGTGCTGCTCAGTCCCTCAGTATCGGGCATAATCAGTATATCTTGCTCATTAAGTTGTGTTTTTTGATGATTAGTGGTGGTAATGGTGAGAATAGTTGATAACTGATCCAGCACATCAACAGTACTATTTATCTGGCTTTTTTCTAATAAGGGCGAGCCGATGTCCACGGCAATAATAATATCAGCCCCCATCTCACGTGCTACATCAACGGGCATATTATTAACAATACCACCGTCAACCAATAGTTTTCCGTCTATTTCTGTTGGCTCTAATGCCCCTGGTACTGTCGAGGAGGCTTTCATCACTTGGGTAATACTGCCGTGGTCTAAAACAACAGCTTGTGCGGTGCTGATATCGGTTGCAACCGCACGATAGGGGATGGCTAAATCATCAAAGCTAGCAAAAACGCCCACCGCGTTGGTCGCACTTTTGAGGAGTTGTTGCGCTGATTGCCCCAATAATAAACCTGAGGGCACCTTTATAGTATGGTCACTGTAACCGACACGAAAAGGCATATTATATTGATCACGTAGCTGTTTATCTTCATAGCGTAATGCTTCGCGCGGAATAATATCTGAGTAGCCTTTATCCCAATATGTTGTAAACATAATTTCTTGGATTTGTTCTGGGTTATAACCCAACGCGTACCAGCCCCCAATATAGGAACCAATACTGGTACCTACAATATAATCAATTGGCACATTATTCGCTTCTAATACTTTTAAAACACCAATATGAGCAGATCCTTTAGCGCCTCCACCACTTAATACTAATCCTATTTTTGGTCGGTCCATGGTCGTGGTAGCGTAACAAGCTGAAACAATAAAATAACTCAGAAATAGTATACCTTTGCTAACCTTAACCACCTTTCATTGCTCCCATCATATTCCACATCGGCGTAAAAATACCCAAGGCTAAAATAAGCACCATACTCGCCACAAAAGCGACCAAGATAGGCTCTATTTTGGCGGTCATATTTTTTAATTCATAATCGACTTCTCGTTCATAAAAGTCAGCGGCTTCATTAAGCATATCATCGACTTGGCCGGTTTCTTCACCAACGGCAATCATCTGTAATACCAGCGGCGTAAATAACCCCGCAGAGATAGCCGTATTTAGCAACGATTCCCCTGCTTCAATGCCAGTACGCATGGCTAAAATATTGCGTTGTAAATAGTTGTTATCAACGGCATTAGCAATGAGGTAAAGGGCCTGATTAAGCGGTACACCGGCGCTGAGCATCATCGAAAAACTACGTGAAAAACGCCCTAATAATGTCCGTTCAATGACACTGCCAACAATCGGTATTTTTAGCTTCCACTTATCCCATAAATAAGCGCCATTGAGGGTATTAAGCCAAACTTTTATAGAGATGAAAAGAGCAATAAGTGCGATTAGCATGAAATGCCAATAATTAACAAAAAAAGCAGAAGTACCTAATAATACCTGGGTCGTCCAGGGTAACTCAGCATTAAATTTGGCAAACATTCCAGCAAAGGTTGGGATCACATAAATATTCAAAACAACCATGGCAACCGCAAGTGCAATTAAGACAAAAGTAGGGTAGCGCATCGCGCTCTTAACACGTTTTTTTGTCTCGACCTCTTGCTCTATATACTCAGCAAGCTGTAAAAAGATGCGATCCAGTTGCCCAGTATTCTCGCCCACTTGAATGAGTGAAACATAGAGTTGTGAAAAAACCCGTGGATGATCAGCCATCGCATCAGACATTGCATAACCATTACGCATCCGGATTAATATATTTTCTAAAGCCTCTGCTAATAACTTGGAATGAGTTGACTCTGCTAACCCATTGATTGCGCGTAGGATCGGAATACCCGCTTTTGTGAGCGAATATATTTGACGGGTAAATATGATCAGATCTGAAGACTTAATTTTGAAAGCAAAAATAAGACCTAAATCGATATTTTCCTGTGGCTTTTTTTTCTCGCTAATAGAGCGGGGTAATATTCCTTTTTGCATCACCAAATCGGTTGCGATATCGATAGAGATCGCTTCAATCTCTCCTTTTACGGCACTTCCCTGTGCATCTCGTCCTGCGTATAAAAAAATTGCCATTAGTTAGCAGTGCCAGTAGATGAGGCTTCTCGTGGTGCAAGTGTTAACCCTGACTCTAAACTGTCGTCCTTTGTCTCCACGGAGGTATCATCGGTGTGATTAATTTTTTCAAAACGATCAACCAACTTAAAAACCTCTTCCAGCGAAGTAATGCCTTGTTTCGCATAATCAAGCGCAGCAATGGCTAAAGGTTGAAAGTATTGTGATTTTTTAGCGGCCACGGAAAATGCTTCAGTATCATCCAGACGTAATGCAGATATCATGGCATCATCCAGCTCAAGTAATTCAAATACACCGATACGCCCTCGATATCCTGTAAAATGGCAACGTTGGCAACCCGCGCCAGAATGAAATTTAGTTTTATTTAAAGGTATTTCAGTTAACTGCTCTAATAGTAGTTGTTGCTCAATAGGCGTGACATGGCTAGTTTTACAATTTTCGCATAAACGGCGAATAAGACGTTGCGCGACCACAGCACGTAATGCACTGGCAACTAAGTAACCAGGCGCCCCCATATCCAACAACCTGATGGTACAGCTTATTGCGTCATTAGTATGTAATGTGGATAAAACTAAGTGCCCTGTCAATGCGCCTCGTAAACCGATATCCATCGTTTCACTGTCGCGCATCTCACCCACTAATATAATATCTGGATCTTGACGAAGAGCACTGCGTAAAACCTTGGAGAAAGTTAAACCAATTTTAGTATTCACCTGCACTTGATTAACACGTGGCAAACGATATTCAACGGGATCCTCGACGGTAATAATTTTATTACCCGGTAAATTTATAATACTTAAAGCGGCATAAAGTGTGGTGGTTTTACCACTGCCCGTCGGTCCGGTAACTAAAATCAAACCATTCGGTCGTTTTATTTGTAATTCTAAGCGCTTGCGTAGATCCTTAGGGATACCAATTTCATCAAAAGAGAGGACACCACTGGATTGGTCAAGGAGACGCATCACAACAGATTCGCCCTCTTGGATAGGCATTGTTGAAACACGAATATCAATGCTTTTACCTTTAATCTTAATATTAAAACGACCATCTTGTGGCAAACGTTTCTCTGAAATATCCAGCTGAGCCATCAATTTTAGACGTAATACCAATGCACTAGAAATACCACTTTCTGGTAACAAGGTTTCCTGTAAGACACCATCAACACGCTGCCGAACTCGTAATACATTTTCATCGGGTTCAATATGAATATCCGAGGCACCAACCTGTACAGCATCTTCAAACAATGATTGTAATAATTTAACAACCGTTGCATCTGAACCATCTCCTAACTCTAAACCTCTAGCATCAAATGCACCACTTCCCCCATGCTCCTCACTGAGCTTAACGGCAAAGGATGCAATCTCTTTAGTACGGCGATAAAGCCGATCAAAAGACTCAACAAGCTGATCTTCACGCGCCAGCATCAATTCAAAAGTTCGTCCTTTTAAGAGCGTCGATAACACATCTAAATTGTGTAAGTCTGCGGGGTCAGAAACAACTAAGGTAACGGTATCACCATTGTCATGAATCGCGAGCGCACGTAAACGCCGTGCATGCACTTCCGGGATAAGTTGCACGGCATTATGATCTATTCTTACTTTTGATAAGTCCACTATCTCAATATCGAGTTGTCGCGAAAGAAAGGTGAGCATTTGTTGTTCACTGATATAACTAAGCTGTATTAATGTCGCCCCTAATTTCAGCCCTAAGTTCCGTTGCTCTTTTAATGCCGTCTCGAGCTGTACTTTGCTGATCAATTGTTCTTCTACGAGCAGATCACCTAAACGTTTTTTAAGCGGTTTCATGATTATCCTTTCTTATTTGCTAAATAAGCTAAGCGTTGTTGGATATATGCTTTAGCCTTGCTGGAAAGATCCACCTGCAATAATGCTTTTTGATAATTTTCAAGCGCTAAACTTTGTTTAGATAATTTATCTTGGCTGATCGCGAGTGACATTCTCCAACGCCCATTTGATGGGCGCTGTGTTAACAATCCTAAATATAA
>JBAHZV010000111.1:0-22452 GCA_037132845.1 Psychromonas sp. | reverse complement strand
CCCTTACGATGAATATGGCGATCGTGATTTTGCACGTCGTGGTTTTATTCAACCTATCAATGGTGGTGATGCTACATGGTTACTACCCAAAGCCTTTGATGATGATAACGGTGGTTTCAGCAGTGCTTATAAAATCCAAGACGTGACTTACAGTGATGGTACGACTAAAACATTAGTGGTGGGGAACGCCAGTGTTTCTTATCCCGATGATGATGATGACTATTTTTATGAATGTTATCATAGCGATGAGTATGACTACGCTGGTAATATGAATGAATTAGTGTCTTGTCCTGGTTTTAATACCCAAGCATGGGCTTGGGAAATAACCTCTGACAGCGAAGACTCTGATTTAATAGGTTTTGCGCTAGCGACCAGCTGGCTGGATGATGACGATGATGTTATCTTGAGCGCCAGTGCACTGGATATAAACGCATCGGGTATTGCCGTGGGGGTATCGACTTCAAACGATGATACTGATGGATACCAACGCGCAATTATTATGACGCCTGATGATCAGGGGGTGTATGATAGCCCGACAGAAATTACTGCTGCTGCAAGCTATGGTGTTAGTGATCAAGAGGAGACTATTTACAATACCTGGGCAGTGACGATTTCGGATGCGGGCATCATTACCGGTAATCGGGAATTTGCAGAGCCACAACAATCAAATGAAGCGACTGAGTTTTTTGTTTACGATAATGACACGGGCGAGATTCAATTTCCTTTATTTAACAAAAAAGTAGCAGCCACTCTGCAATATATTAACAATGGCAGTCAATATGTGGCTAAAACGGGCGCTAATAGTCGCGTTCATGATGCCAATGAAAGTGGCTGGATGGTGGGTGAAGTAGATGATTATGATCAGACTGATCCGGTTAATGGTGGCTCGCCACGTAGTCAAAGCGCTTTTTTATATCATTATGACACGGACAGCACGGATGACACGGCTGATATTTGGTTTATTAATGATCTTATCTGTACGAAAGATGACAATGGTGAAGTGAGCTCTCCGTTTATTCGACTTCGCAGTGCACGTGTTATTAATGACGATGGAGTGGTCTTGGCAGAAGGCTTTGTGTATCCCACGCAGTATGATTACATTTATAAACTTAATGCTACCGCGGTGAGTTATAAATTAACACCCAATGAAAATGTCACACCCGCGACGAGTCCAAACTGTTGGGATTCACCACTGCTAGTGGAACTTCAATTGGAGCTTGATTGGCCTTATGAGCGCCAAGGTGCTGCATCATTATGGCTGTGGTTATTTGCATTACCTTTGCTATTTATTCGTCGTTTTAAAGGTTAAAAGAACAGTGTTTTATAGCAAGGTCTGTTGGCGTTATGCTAGCAGACCTTTTTTTATTGATGTTAACTATTTGCTCATTCCAGCTCGTTAACACTGGGAAACGCTATATTGCACTCTCTTCTTTGCCTTAGTCTTACACTGTCCAAGTTTCTGCGCAATTATTCTCCTTTAAGTAAGTTGCAGGCTATCAATACCAAGGTCTTGCCTCATCATGATCAGGGTTATTCATCTGTTATTTTTATCCTTTTTTTTAAATTAATTTCAGATGTCATTAAAGTGTCACATAAAGTGGGCATATTAACCTCATCGCCAAAAGGTGAGCAGTTCTTATTAAATGATTAATAAGATAATTACTTAAAATTAATTAAAATCTACATGGAGTTTTAGATGAAACTTAAAACATTAGCAGCAGCAATGGCACTTAGCGCATCATTATTTACAGTTGCAACTTCTGCTTCTGCTAGCACATTACCAAGCTACCAGAAAGTGAGTGGCATTTCGGGAAATCTATCTTCTGTAGGTTCTGATACCTTAGCTAATATGATGACATTTTGGGCTGAAGAATTTAAAATGAACTACCCAAACATCAATATTCAAATTCAAGCTGCTGGCTCTTCAACGGCTCCACCTGCATTAACAGAAGGAACGGCTCAATTCGGTCCAATGAGTCGTGCAATGAAAGCGAAAGAAATTGAATCATTTGAAAAACGTCATGGTTACAAACCAACACAAGTACGTGTTGCGATTGATGCGTTAGCTGTATTTGTTAATAAAGATAACCCAATTGAGGGGCTAACAATCAAACAAGTTGATGCTATTTTCTCTGCAACACAAAAATGTGGCAATGATAAAGATGTCACCCGTTGGGCAGATGTTGGTCTAACAGGTAGCTGGGCAGGTAAAGACATCCAATTATTTGGACGTAACTCAGTATCAGGTACTTACGGTTACTTTAAATCAAAAGCTTTATGTAAAGGTGATTTTAAAAACAATGTAAATGAACAACCTGGTTCAGCATCTGTTGTGCAATCTGTTGCTTCTTCACTTAACTCAATCGGTTATTCTGGTATTGGTTACAAAGTGGCAGGTGTTAAAGCCGTTGCACTCTCTAAAAAAGGCGGTCCATTTGTTGAAGCAACAATGGATAATGCATTAACGGGTAAATACCCATTATCACGTTTCCTATATGTTTACGTCAACAAGCACCCAAACAATCCTTTATCACCATTACAGGCTGAATTTTTAAAATTGATACTGTCTGAGCAAGGTCAACATATCGTTGGGAAAGATGGTTACATTCCACTACCAACAGCAATCGTAGCAAAAGAGTTAGCTAAATTAGGCCTTTAATTTAAGCCCTTATTACAAGCTTTTCTTAGAAAACAGCGCTTATGCGCTGTTTTTTTTTGCTAAAAAAATAGCGCCCGCCTTAAGCCCCTGTATACTAAAATAAAATATTAATTCATAGTGTAAGGCAGGTGCTTGTGTTTCAAGTTTATCATTCTAATCAACTCTCTTTATTAAAAGATCTCTTGGTTGCACTGATGCAACAATCTCCCCTTGAAAATCCCTTTGAGAATGAAACCGTCTTAGTACAAAGCCCAGGCATGGCACAATGGTTACAACTCGAGGTCGCGGCCTCAACAGGCATTGCTGCTAATATAGATTTTCCACTGCCCGCAAGTTTTATTTGGCAACAGTTCATCCATATTTTACAGGATGTGCCAGAGAGTAGCCCTTTTAACAAGATGTCGATGACTTGGCATATTATGGCGTTATTGCCCGAGTGTTTAGGTGATCCTGATTTTAGTGCGCTGCAATATTACCTCGAAGACGATGGGGAATGCCGCAAGCGTTTTCAATTAAGCCAAAAAATAGCAGATATTTTTGATCAATATTTAGTGTATCGCCCAGAGTGGATTGATAGCTGGGATGCCAGCTCGGTTGAAGAGGTGAGTTTATGGCAACAAGGACATTCAACTGCCGTGCCTTTATGGATCGAAGATCAACGCTGGCAAGCAAAATTATGGAAAAAGTTAAGCGCGAGAATTGAGCTTAACTTTAGTGAACAGGGATTGCCTTATCATCGTGCTGGTTTATATAAAGCTTTTTTACAGCAGCTTGAAACAATGCAAGAGGTGTCCCACCTGCCCAAGCGCATTTTTGTTTTTGGTGTTTCTGCCTTACCCAACTCATACCTACAAGCGCTATTAGGGTTATCAAAGCACTGTGATGTGCATTTTTTATTAACCAATCCTTGTCGTTACTATTGGGCAGATATTGTGGATCCCAAACTATTAGCTAAACGCTTTGCCCAAAACCGTGAAAAACTGATGGTCAAAAAAGGAAAAATTACCCAGCTTGAAGATTCCAGTTGGCAAAAAGACCATGCACATCGCCAATGGGCATTAAGTGCAGATGAACAAAGTGAAGTAGGCAATCCACTGCTCGCCTCAATGGGTAAGATGGGCCGTGATTTTCTTTATCAACTGTATAGCCTTGAGCAAAATGAGATTGATGCCTTTGTGGAGATTAATCGTGATAGTTTATTACACCATTTGCAAGCGGATATTTTAGACTTACAGGACAGCAGTCAAGCACTGAGCCTTACCGCCCAAGATAGGGTTGCTATTGAAGCGTCTGATCAATCGCTGAGCTTACATATTAGTCATAGCATCATGCGCGAAGTTGAAGTCTTACATGATAACCTGTTAGCCATGTTAAGTAACGATAGCCAGCTGACGCCTAAAGACATTATTATTATGGTGCCTAATATTGACCAATATGCGCCCTATGTTCAGGCGGTTTTTGCCAATCAAGCACTGCACAATGGCGAGTCGAGTCGCTATATCCCGTTTACTCTTTCAGACGTTAGCGCGCAGCAAGAAAACCCTATTTTAACGAGTTTTTTACAACTGTTAAACCTTAATCAAAGCCGTTATACCCGTGAAGATATTTTGGCTTTATTGGAAGTGCCGGCTATTTTAGCGCGTTTTAAACTCACTCAAAAAGATTTTGTATTATTACAAAAATGGATCAATGAAAGTGGTATTCGCTGGGGATTAAATGAACACAGTAGCGAGCAGTGGGACTTGCCTAAATTATCACAAAACAGCTGGTTATTTGGTTTAAAGCGTATGTTATTGGGTTATGCAATGGGCGATGATTTGTTTTCTGGTATTTCTCCCTATGATGATGTGCAAGGATTACAGGGCGAGTTGCTGGGTCGTTTTATTGATTTTATTGAGACCTTATCTTCCCTTGAGCAGGGCTTAAAAGAAAATTATAACGCCCTACAATGGCAGCAATTTATTTATCAATTAATGGATGATTTTTATCTTGAAAATGACGAAAATAGCGACTCTTTTACGCTTATTCGTGAGCAACTTGATAACCTTGTAAAGGGTACTCAGGATGCCCAATTTACGGAGTCGATTTCACTGTTTGTTTTATTGGCATTTCTGGATGATCATCTTTCAACACAATCAAATAGTCAGCGTTTTTTGGCTGGTCAAGTGAATTTCTGCACACTGATGCCAATGCGCTCAATCCCCTTTAAAGTGGTTTGTTTACTGGGCATGAATGATGGTGTTTATCCGCGTAATATTGTGCCAATGGGGTTTGATTTAATGGCGGGGCACCGTAAACGAGGTGATCGTTCGCGTCGTGAGGAGGATCGTTATCTTTTTTTAGAGGCATTACTCTCCGCTCAAGATAAGTTATATATCAGTTATATCGGACGAGATATTAATGATAACAGTGAAAAAATGGCCTCTGTATTGGTCTCTGAATTACTTAATTATTGCCAGCAAAGTTTTGTCTTGGCCAGCAATGTGAATGATGAAAGTCACCTTGCCAGCAAGGCATTATTAAAAGCAATCAGCCATTTTTATCCGATGCAAAGTTTTAGTGAGTCTTATTACCAAGGAGGGGTAACGACCTATAACCCTGTTTGGTGGCAAGCATTACAAGCACAAAAAACTGAAAATGAGGATCTGTTGCAACCCTTGCCCTTGGCGGAACCGCTTATTGAGGTACAACTATTACACCTAAAACAATTTTTGAAACATCCCTGTAAAACTTTTTTTAATCGCCGTTTAGATATCTATTTTGAACTCGATAATGACGATCAGGATAATGATGAGCCCTTTGCATTAGATAACTTACAACAGTATCACCTTAAGGGGCAACAATTTTCAGTTGCGCTTGAAGGGCGCTCCCTGCTTGCCCTCTTTAAAGAGATTAAAGCCACTGGCGAGTTACCGCAGTCGGAGTTTGCACAGTTGGTGTTTAATCGCGATTTACAATCAATGTTGGATCTTGCTGATATTACCATGAGTTATTTTGTTGGTGAGGTTGAAACCGTGCATGTGGATTTACAGTTTGCTGAAAAGCGTTTATTAGGCGAGTTAACCGACCATTGTGAAAATGGCTTAGTGCGCATAAAAACCGGAGGAATCAAAGGCAAAGAGATATTAACCCTGTGGCTTGAACATCTTTGTTATTGTATTACCCATGGAGAAAACCTTAACTCTACGTTATTAGGTCAGAGCAATGGTATTTTCTTTGCAGAGTTACCCGCAGATTATGCCTACCAACGCCTCACCGAGCTCATTGAGTTATATGAGCTTGGTTTGCAGCAACCGTTGCCCTTCTTTATTCAAAGTGCATTTGCATGGTGCACTTTAGTTAACTTGCACCAGCCAGATTGTTTTATACTTGATGACCTGCATTTTAAAACACGTGCAGAAGGGCAAAGAGCCGCCTTGGATATGTTCGCTAATAGTCGTGGTTTTAGTGAGGGTAGCGACCCTTATATTAGTCGTGTTTATGAAAACTTAGAGGACCATTGGCATGAATTTGAGCGCATCGCTTTTAAAGTCTTCAAACCTATTATAAGCAATATTAGCACCATCGAATACAATAGCGAGGAGGTCTAATGCAAAACAGTCCGAGCATTAACGTGCAATCATTAGATCCGTTAACGTTTCCGTTATACGGCATGCGTTTAATCGAAGCCTCAGCAGGCACGGGGAAAACCTATACCATCGCCAGTCTTTTTATCCGTTTATTATTAGGTCACGGTAAAGAAAATGGCCATAAAACGCCATTGACCGTGGATAAAATATTGGTGGTGACCTTTACTGATGCGGCCACCGCAGAATTACGCAGTCGTATTCGTGAGCGTATTATTGGCGTACGTTTAGATTTTATGCGTGGCGAAAGTGGCGATCCCTTTATCCAAACGTTGATCCATCAAAGTGAAGATTTAGGCATTGATATTCGCCTTTTACGTTTTGCTGAACTGCAAATGGATGAAGCTGCTATTTACACCATTCATGGTTTTTGTCAGCGTATGTTGATGCAAAATGCCTTTGAGTCTGGCAGTTTATTTCAACAAAATTTGCTTGAGGACGATAGTCAATTACTGTTACAAGCAACCAATGATTTTTGGCGAAGCCATTTTTATTCATTATCGCAACCCTTAACTGAGCTTATCTACAGTTATTGGCAACACCCAGAACAACTTAAAAATGAATTGCGCAGCTGGTTATCTCGCCATGATGTGCAGTTTATTCCAGACATAACAGATTTTGATTTTAAAGCAAAATATGCAACTAGCTTGGCATTGATTAAAAAACTCAAAGAGCAGTGGCTGGCGAGTGAAGCGGATTATTTTGATATCATCAGTTATTCCGATGTTTCTAAACGCAGTTATACCAAAGCAAATTTACCTAAATGGTTAAAAGAGATAGCACACTGGGCATTTCAAGAGAGTGGCTCATTAGACTTACCAAAAAACCTGATTAAGTTTTCACAGAAAACCTTAGATGAAAAAACCCCGCAAGGCGCCGTGCCAAGCCATCAGGTATTTACTGACATTGAACATATTTTAGCGTTAGATTTGTCGATTAAAAATACGGTGCTAGTGAAGGCCACACATTGGGTGCGGGACAACTTACAGAAAAGTAAGCGCAGTCAGAGTTTACTCGGCTTTGATGATTTACTGATCCGCCTTGATGATGCCTTACAGCGATCACCACAGAACCATCTTGGCGAACAGATAAAAAACAGTTATCCGATTGCGCTTATTGATGAATTCCAAGATACCGACCCCGTGCAATATCGCATTTTCCAATGCATTTATCAGCAAGCATCTGGTGAGGAGCTAAACGCTCAAAAGAGCGCAATGCCACACTCTGACGTTGCCACTGACAGTGGATTATTTATGATTGGCGATCCTAAGCAGGCGATTTACAGTTTCCGTGGTGCGGATATTTTTACTTATATGAAAGCACGTAAAAATGTTGTCGCCCATTACAGCTTAGATTTTAATTATCGTTCCTCTGCGCAGATGATTGATGCGGTGAACTGCTTTTTTGAGTTTTGTCCTGCGCCGTTTATTTATGAAAATGATATCCCCTTTTTTGCGGTTAAAGCACCTGATATTAAACGTCATAAGTTGGTGACTAAAAACTTTGACGATCCAGCGCAAACCGCATTGCAATTTATTCATCCGGCAGCCGGGGAGAATGCCGATGGTTTTAAACATTCCATCACTACGGCTTGTGTTAATGAAATTAAAAATTTATTGATGCTTGCACAGCAAGGAAAAGCTTATATAGAGAGTGAGCAAGGCATACAAAAAGCCATTCGTGCAAATGATATTGCTATCTTAGTACGTACTGGTAAGGAGGCGAGTTTAATACGTAAAGCACTATTAGATGAAAATATTAATAGTGTTTATTTATCCCTAAAAGAAAGTGTTTATGCCACGCCACTGGCCAAAGATCTGCTGTTTATTTTAAAAGCCTGTTTAAACCCTGAAGATGAACGTTTATTACGCAGTGCCATTGGTTGTAAGTTATTTTCTTTAACACCACTCAAAGTACATCAATTGCTTTTTGATAGTAAACGGTGGGAGCAAAAAATAGCGCAATTCTTTGACTATCAAGCATTGTGGAACAAAAGTGGTGTATTGGTCATGTTGCATCAATTATTTAATCAGCAAGGTATTCATCAACAATTACTAAAAGATAATAAAGGCGAACGTTTATTAACGGATCTCTTACACCTTGCGGAGTTATTACAAAAAAACAGTGTTGAGCATGATGGCGGTTTTGCTTTGTTACGTTGGTTTGCGGATCAAGTAAGCCAAGTTAATGGTGATAATAGTGAACAAAAACAACGTTTAGAGAGTGAGAAAGATCTCATTCAAGTGAGCACTTTACATAAATCAAAGGGCCTTGAATACGATATTGTGTTTATGCCTTTTACTGGTTTATATCAAAAACCACGGGATTGTTTATATCACGATCCAGAACAACAGTTTTCGCTTTATTATGATTTACAAAATAGCAGAGAACATTTTTCTCTGACTGAAAAAGAGCAACTAGCAGAAGACTTGCGCCTTTTGTATGTCGGATTAACACGCAGTGTTTACCGCTGTTATATCGGCATCGGTAGCTATAAAAGTGGCCGTATTAAAAACAGTCCGCTGGCCAAAAGTGCACTTGGTTATATTTGCTTAAAAACCAGTAAAGATTTATTAGCAGGGGACGATAGCGCGTTAAATCTCCATTTAGATAAAATGTGTAGCACCAGCCGTAATATCTCAGTACGTACTATACCGACCTATAACGAGTCGGACTATCGTGCGCAACAGGACCATATTACCCTGCAAGCGCCACTTCATTTCAATACTAAAATAGAACGTAACTGGTGGATCAGTAGTTATTCTTCATTATCACGCTTTCATACTGGCAGTCATCAAGCTCCCGTGGTTAATCATGAAGTGCCTGATGACGGTGAACGACAACCTTCGTATAGTCCCTTTAGTTTTCCACGTGGTGCTAAACATGGTTCCTTTATGCATTTATTGTTTGAACTTATTGATTTTCAAAACCGTGATAGCACTCAATTAAGCGCCATTATTGAGGAGCAACTGAGCAAGCACCTTTATGACGACGTGCAACGGTGGACGCCTATTTTGACCGATTGGTTTGAACAAATATTAACCTTTCCATTGTCTGAGGGGTTGTCATTAAGTGTATTAACCGCGTCGAGCAAAAAAGTGGAAATGCAGTTTTTTATCGACATGAAACCATTACATGCTTATCAAGTGAATAAACTCATTAAACAGTATGATCCCTTATCGGCTCGCGCAGGAGAATTACAATTTCCTCACGTACAAGGTTTCTTAAAAGGTTTTATCGATCTTACTTTCGAGTTTAACGGGAAATATTATCTATTAGATTATAAATCCAATTATTTGGGGGATGCGTTGAGTGATTACAATCAAATTAATATTGAAAAGGTGATGATCGAACATCGTTATGATTTTCAGTATCAGTTATATACCTTAGCTCTGCACCGATTATTACGCTCTCGTGTGCCAAATTATGATTACCATACACATATTGGTGGGGTATTTTATACCTTTATCCGTGGTATGCAGGACGACAAAAATTGTGGTGTGTATATTCACAAACCCGATTTTGCATTGATCGATGGATTGGATAAATTATTCAGTGGAGCGCCCGCTAATGTTGAATAAAGTAATCGTTGATAAAAGCACCATAGAAAAAATTGGCTTAAATAAACAAATGATAAACGAAAACATGATGGGTAAAGAAATACTTGATGCGTTAAAGACATGGAAAAACGTCGGTTTATTACGTGCCATTGATTACCATTTTGGCGTTTTTATGAGTCGTTTAGGTGCGGATAATCTAACCATATTAAGTGCAACATTTTGCAGTGAGTATTTGGGGCTCGGGCATATTTGTTTGCCCATTGATGAAATTGCCAAAGCGCTTCATGAAAAATGCTTAAAAACAGAAACCGAATTAGTGGTTTTTTGTGAACGTTATGGACTGAATTGCTTATTACAAAATAGTCATGAAACACATTCACTGTTAAGTCATTCTCATTGCATTGCCACTCAAGAGAGTGGTAATAAAGCGCCACTGAGCCTTGAATATAATGCATTATATTTACGTCGCTATGCACTGTTTGAGCAACTGATCGCGGACAAACTACTGCATCAACCACAGATAATTATCATTGGTAATGTAAAAACGGCTTTAGATAAACTCTTTGCCACAAATTATGACTATATTTATCAAGCTTGGCAAGGTGATAAAAGACAGTCCTTAATCCTCCTTTGTGAAAAGTATTTAGATGTTATAAATACAGATGACATAGATTGGCAGGCGATTGAGCAGTGCTTTCAAGGCGCAACGAGCGCTCAAGATTTACAATTATTAGCGCAATTAATTCCTCAAAAAAATCGTTGTGATTGGCAAAAAGTAAGTGTCGCGCTGGCATTAACAAGTGCACGTTGTGTTATTTCTGGCGGACCTGGCACGGGTAAAACGACCACAGTAACCAAATTGCTGGCATTACTCTTACAGGTGAATGAAGATCTTAATATTAAAATGGTGGCACCAACGGGCAAAGCAGCCGCGCGATTAACGGAGTCCATCAGCCATGCGTTAAGTACATTAGACATTTGCCAACGAATTAAAGATAAAATCCCTACCAAAGCGAGCACTATTCATCGTTTATTAGGGGTTAAAATGAACAGTAATCATTTTCGCTTTAATGAAAGCCAGCGTTTAAATTTAGACTTGTTGCTGGTGGATGAAGCATCGATGGTTGATTTGCCTTTGATGGCCAAATTATTAATGGCGTTACCAGAACATGCGCGTTTGATTTTACTCGGTGATAAAGATCAACTTGCCTCTGTTGAAGCGGGCGCAGTACTCGGTGATATTTGTGCCTTTATTGGTGATGGTTATAGCGCACCCAAAGCGCAACAGTTAGCAGAATTAACAGGATTTGATAGTTTACTGAGCCAACAACATCACCGTGGTGGGATGGCTGACAAACTGTGTTTATTACAGAAAAGTTATCGTTTTGACCAATATTCTGGCATTGGTTTTTTAGCGAGCGCGATCAATCAAGGCAAAGCCAGTCGTCAGCAAGTACTGGCTTTGTGTGAAAAGTACGATGATGTGAGCCATTATGCCAATAATGAATCAAGTTATGATCGATTAAGCCAAATGATAATAAACGGTTACAGCAACTATTTATCGAGCATTGAAATAATAGATCATGATCATCGAGATTTGCCTAAAAGATTATTAAAGCAGTTTAGCCAATTTAAAATATTATGTGCTATTCGCGAAGGTGAGTGGGGGGTAAAGGGCTTAAACCAGCGCGCTGAAACAGTCTTAAGTCAAGCGGGGCTGATTGAGCTTGGTGCTAATGCAGAGCAGTTAGCAAACAGTTGGTATATTGGCCGGCCTATCATGATCACCCAAAACAATTACCACTTGGGTCTGTATAATGGTGATATTGGACTGTGCTTATTAGATGAAAATCAGCAATTACGTGTGTACTTTCAGATGGCAGATGGTGAGGTGTATGATTTCCAACCAAGTCGCTTACCAAGCCATGAAACCGTTTATGCCATGACGGTGCATAAAAGTCAGGGATCAGAGTTTGATCATACTGTTTTAGCTTTGCCTCAAAACCATGTGCCGGTGGTCACACGGGAGCTTATCTATACGGGGATTACCCGTGCTAAAAAACAGCTAACTCTGTTTAGCGATTTATCTTTAATGGCAAGTGCCATTAAAGATAAAACCCAACGTTTTAGCCGCTTGGTTGAGCGTCTAACAGACAATTAAAGATGATTGGATGTGGGTTGATAGCGATAAACGGGTGGTTAGCGCTTTGTATGTGTCTGATAAACTAAGCATGAAATTACTTTGTTTAAAAATTCAAACAAACTATGTTAGCATCTTATTTTTCTTTTCATTGGTGAGATAGATGTTATGGCAGAGCATTTTTTAACACTGTACTTAAAAATATTTTTTATGATGACGCCTTTCTTTGCTTTGTCATTGTTTTTAACCCTCAGTAAAAATTTCACTAAACCTGAAAAAAAACAAGTTATTTTAAAACTTAGCATCGCTGTAATGGTCGCGGGCTTAGTTTTTTTATTGTTTGGTAAGTATATTTTTAGCCTCTTTGGCATCACCCTCGATGCCTTTAAAATAGGTGCGGGTACGGTATTGTTTTTAAGCGCCTTAGATATGATCCGGGGTGGTAATAATATTGATAGCAGTGAAGCACGAGACAGTGACTTTAGTCGTCATGATTTCGCGGTTGTTCCGTTGGCAATACCCAGTGTGGTTGGCCCTGGCATGATAGGTATTTTAATGGTAATGGGCGCGGAAATGTCTGCACCAGTAGATACCTTATTGGTTTCATTAGCACTGTTCGCGGCCGTTATCTCACTCGCGGGAGTTTTACTTGTTTCGAATAAGTTACAATATTTGATGGGCAAGCAAGGCTTAGAAATTTTACCTAAAATTACGGGGTTATTTGTTTCTGCTATTGGCGCGCAAATCATCTTTTCTGGTATCAAAGGTTTCTTGAATCTTTGATACCATTAAGAAATGACCATTTAAAGAAGTGGTCATTTCAAGTGGCAGTTTCACCATGAACAGCGCACTTAACAAATACCCGTGGGCAATTTAGCATCTGACCATATTGCATATTCGTTACCATTAGGATCGCTAAAATGAAAACGAATACCGCCCGGAAAAGC
This sequence comes from Psychromonas sp., assembly GCA_037132845.1. GTDB lineage: Bacteria > Pseudomonadota > Gammaproteobacteria > Enterobacterales > Psychromonadaceae > Psychromonas. Next base: position 9,520 of record JBAHZV010000111.1, on the reverse strand, counting down.
AAACAGAGGTTTGATGATTTCACCACCTGCTTGAACAATAGCGCGTTGCGTGTCAGCTATATTCTCGCTATAAAGCACCGGTAATATTGACCCTGTTGCAGTTGTACAGGTTAAGTCTGGATGAAAATAAAAGCCACCATTAATGCCTGCTCCCCAAAAAATCATGTACTCGGTGCTATACAGTTCAAATGTCCAACCAAAAACAGTGCTGAAAAAGGTTTGTGTAACCTCCATGTTTTTACTTGGAATCTCTAAATAATCAATTTTCATTAACTTAACTCCTATATATAATTTAATGTGTAAAGGTAAAACACTTTGTGATTTTTAGACTTGATCTAGATCTAAAATAAACACCTTCACTGTTTACATCATAAGCCAATATATTGAGTATGAGCATTCATTACAATAAGAGCTTTGCTCCTCGAAATGTTTTTTATTGATGCTGGTCTGTGCTGGGATTCACCGTGTCTGGCTAGCTTTACCGTCATCAAAATGTGAGACAGGTGTGGTGTTATATTATACTCGACTCTCAGTAAAAGCTTGTCTATAATGGCGCGTCTTAAATTTCATAAACCAAATTGAATTTTAGTTCTTACATAAGAAAATAGAAGTTTTTTTGAGTGAAACCCTTGTAATCTCTTTAGTTTGCCCACATTTAAAGCAAATAGAGTAAGAATTTTAAAAATACTAACGTAAAAGATAAAGGAAAAAACATGCAAGTTTCTGTAGAAGCATCTCAAGGCCTAGAGCGCACACTAACGATTACTGTTGCGGCTGAAGTTTTTGAAAAAGAGTTTGATAGCCGTATTCGTCAATTATCAAAAACACAACGTGTTGATGGTTTCCGCCCTGGTAAAGTGCCTGCTTCCGTTATCTTGAAACGTTTTGGTGGTGCTGTTGAGAATGAAGTTGCGGGTGAAGTAATGCAACGTAACTTCTTTGAAGCGGTAATGGCTGAAAAATTAAACCCAGCGGGCGCACCACAAGTTGCCCCTAAAACACGTAAAAAAGGTGATGAATTTGTTTTCACTGCAACCTTTGAAGTTTATCCTGAGGTTGCTTTAGCCGATTTCGCTGAGTTATCTGTTGAAACAGAAACCGCTGAAGTAACAGAATCTGATCTCGATAAAATGATTGAAACACTGCGTAAGCAACACGGTGAATGGAAAGACGTTAGCGCTGAATCAGTTGATGGTAACCAAGTAACTATTGATTTTGAAGGTTCGCTTGACGGTGAAGTTTTTGAAGGTGGTAAAGCGGAAGGTTTCCAAATTGTACTCGGCTCTGGGCGCATGATTCCAGGTTTTGAATCTGGCATTGTAGGTAACAAAGTGGACAGTGAATTTAGCATCGATGTAAATTTCCCAGAAGACTACCATGCAGAAAATCTCAAAGGAAAAGCGGCTCAGTTCCTGATTAAACTGACTAAAGTAGAAGAGCAAATTCTTCCTGAAATTACTGAAGAATTTGTAAAAAAATTCGGTGTAGAGAGTGGCGACATTGAAGTACTTAAAACCGATGTTAAAAAGAACATGCAACGTGAACTTGAGCAAACGCTTAAAAATGGCGTAAAAGATGTGGTATTAACGGCGTTAGTTGAAGGTAACAAAATTGAAGTGCCAAAAGCATTAGTTGCCAGTGAAGTTGATGTACTGCGTAAACAAGCAATGGAACGTTACGGTAAACAAATGGATCCTAAAAATTTACCTGAGCTACCAGCAGAGTTGTTCTCAGAGCAAGCTGAAAAGCGCGTTAAAATTGGTCTTTTATTAGGTGAAGTGATTAAAACCAATGAAATAAAAGTAGATCAAGATAAAGTAACCTCTCTGATTGAGTCTGCTGCTTCTTCATATGAAAACCCAACGGAAGTGATCGAGTACTACAAAAATAATAAAGAAATGATGCAAAATATGGAAAATATTGCATTAGAAGAGCAAGCGGTTGATTTTATCATTGAAAAAGCTAAAGTAAACGCAGTGACTAAATCCTTTGATGACGTGATGAACAAAACTGATGCTCAATAATTTTACTGTTCACCGTAAAAGTTGAAGTACAGGTTTAGTTTTAATGGCTCGGGTGATATCACTCGGGCCTTTTTCACCTCCATCACCTGCATGTTTTAATACTTATACAACACAAATTTAGGATATAAAATGTTAAATCCATTTGCTGGAAATACAGATCCAATTACGAATGCACTTGTGCCAATGGTTGTAGAACAAACGGCAAAAGGTGAGCGCTCTTACGATATATATTCTCGCCTTCTAAAAGAACGCATTATCTTTTTGACTGGCCCTGTTGATGATCATATGGCGAATGTTATCGCTGCGCAGCTGCTCTTTTTAGAGTCTGAAAGCACAGAAAAAGATATCTTTATTTACATTAACTCACCAGGCGGTTCAATTAGTGCGGGGATGGCAATTTACGATACAATGCAGTTTATTAAACCAGATGTCAGCACAGTCTGTATGGGAATGGCGGCGAGCATGGGTGCGTTTTTATTAGCCAGTGGTGCACCGGGTAAGCGGCACTGTCAACCAAATGCGAAAGTGATGATCCACCAACCTTTAGGTGGTTTTCAAGGTCAAGCATCTGATTTTGAAATTCATGCAAAAGAAATTTTAGCGACTAAACAGTTAATGAATGAGTTGCTTGCTTTTCATACCGGTCAAGATGTCGCAGTGATAACCGCAGATACGGATCGTGATAACTTCATGCGTGCTCAAGAAGCAGTAGATTACGGTATTGTTGATTCAATACTCACTAAGCGCTAGAAGACCAGAATTAAAAGGAATAACTATGACAGATAAACAAGGCGACAGTAATAGCCTACTTTATTGCTCTTTTTGTGGCAAAAGTCAGCACGAAGTGAAAAAATTGATTGCGGGTCCTTCCGTTTATATTTGTAATGAATGTGTTGACCTTTGTGATGATATTATCAAAGAGGAAATTGCTGAAATTAGCAGTACTTCTGAACCTGCAATGTCAGATAAAAAATTACCGACTCCACATGAAGTTCGCGCTAATTTAGATGACTATGTTATTGGTCAAGATACCGCTAAAAAAGTATTAGCCGTTGCTGTCTATAATCATTACAAACGTCTTAAGTATGGTGATGTTGCTAATGGTGTTGAACTGAGCAAAAGTAATATTCTTTTAATTGGCCCGACGGGTAGTGGTAAAACATTGCTGGCAGAAACCATGGCGCGGTTATTAGATGTGCCTTTTACCATGGCAGATGCAACGACCTTAACGGAAGCGGGTTATGTGGGTGAAGATGTTGAAAACATCATTCAAAAACTACTGCAAAAATGCGATTATGATCCTGAAAAAGCACAACGTGGCATTATCTACATTGATGAAATTGATAAAATTACCCGTAAGTCAGAAAATCCATCAATTACGCGTGATGTATCGGGTGAAGGTGTGCAACAAGCATTACTGAAACTGATTGAAGGTACGGTTGCTTCTATTCCACCACAAGGTGGACGTAAGCACCCAAATCAAGAATTTATTCAGGTCGATACCTCTAAAATCTTATTTATCTGTGGTGGTGCATTTTCTGGGCTCGATAGTATTATCGAAAAACGTATTGATACCGGTACTGGCATTGGCTTTGGCGCGACAGTGCGGAGCAGTGATGAAAAAGCATCATTAAGTGATATCTTAAAAAAGGTAGAGCCACAGGATTTAACCAAATATGGATTGATTCCAGAGTTTATTGGTCGTTTACCGGTGGTTGCAACGTTAACGGAGCTCGATGAAGAAGCCTTGGTCGAAATCTTAACCACACCTAAAAATGCGATCACTAAACAGTATGCGGCTTTATTTGATTTAGAAAATGTAGAACTTGAGTTCCGCCCTGATGCTTTAGTCGCGATGGCCAAAAAAGCGATGAAACGTCAAACAGGTGCACGTGGTTTACGCTCTATTGTTGAATCCGTTTTATTGGAAACAATGTATGACTTACCCTCGGTAGAAAATGTCATTAAAGTAGTTGTTGATGAGAATGTTATTTCGGGTGAGGCAAAACCATTACTGGTCTATTCTGATGAGCAAAAAAAGTTAGTATCTTCGGATAAATGAACGTTTTTATAATTAATTGTTATAAAAGGGAGCCTTATGCTCCCTTTTTTCACTTCATACCTTGAAAAAAATCCTACAATCCCCACTATTAGATATTCTATATGTATTTAATTTACCTATCTGACGGGTAAATACTTTTCTGGGGAATTTATGAAAACTGAATCAGAGCGACAATTAACCCTGCCTGTTTTGCCTTTGCGTGATGTGGTGGTTTATCCGCATATGGTTATCCCACTGTTTGTGGGCCGTGAAAAATCAATAAACTGTTTGGAAGCTGCCATGGAGCAGGGAAAAAAAGTATTATTAATTGCACAAACTGAAGCTTCGTTAGACGATCCAAGCATGGAAGACCTGTACAAAATAGGCACAGTTGCAAACATCCTACAATTGTTGAAATTACCCGATGGCACGGTAAAAGTATTAGTGGAAGGTGTACAGCGTGCTCAATTAATTAAAAATATTGAAAATAAAGATTATTTCTTTTCAGAAATTGAATTATTAGAAAGTGAAGATATTGACAGTGAAGAGGAAGATGCACTACTGCGCAGTGTGTTAACGCAATTTGAATCCTACATAAAACTGAATAAAAAAATTCCACCTGAAGTCCTTGCATCAGTGAATGGGATTGATGAGCCTGAACGTCTTGCTGATACTATCGCTGCTCATATGCCACTGAGCTTAGATGATAAACAGAATGCACTTGAAATTACCTCTATTACCGAACGCTTTGAGTTTTTAATGGCGATGATGGAAAGTGAAGAAGATATCTTAAAAGTTGAAAAACGTATTCGCAGTCGTGTTAAAAAGCAGATGGAACGTAGTCAGCGTGAGTATTATCTCAACGAGCAGATGAAAGCGATTCAAAAAGAGCTTGGTGAAAACGATGAAGGCAGTAATGAAAATGACCTGCTGGCTAAAAAAATAGAAGATGCGGGCATGTCTAGCGAGGCAAAAGAGAAAGCAGAGGGTGAACTTAAAAAATTAAAAATGATGTCCCCTATGTCGTCAGAAGCCAGTGTTATTCGCAGCTATATTGAAAGTTTAGTGAATGTGCCGTGGAAAAAACGCTCGCCAGTTAAAAAGAATATTGCCAAAGCACAAGAAATTTTAGATGCGGATCATTACGGTCTTGAAAAAGTAAAAGAACGTATTTTAGAGTATCTTGCGGTGCAAACGCGTATCAGCAAGTTAAAAGGTCCAATTCTTTGTTTAGTGGGTCCTCCCGGTGTCGGTAAAACATCACTTGGGCAATCTATTGCGCGCTCTACAGGGCGTAAATATGTACGTATGGCATTAGGTGGCATACGTGATGAAGCAGAAATTCGTGGTCATCGACGTACCTATATTGGTTCGTTACCGGGCAAAATAATTCAAAAAATGACTAAAGCTGGTGTTAAAAACCCATTGTTTTTATTAGATGAAATCGACAAAATGGCATCTGATATGCGTGGCGATCCGGCTTCAGCATTATTAGAAGTCTTAGATCCTGAACAAAACTCTACCTTTAATGATCATTATTTAGAGGTTGATTACGATCTCAGTGATGTCATGTTTGTTGCGACGTCAAACTCGCTGAATATCCCCGGCCCTCTGTTGGATAGAATGGAAGTCATTCGTCTTTCAGGTTATACCGAAGATGAAAAAATGAATATTGCTAAAGAGCATCTGACCGATAAACAAGTTAAGCGCAATGGTTTAAAAGCGTCAGAAATTAGCATTGATGACAGCGCAATTATCGGTATAGTACGCTATTATACACGTGAGGCGGGGGTTCGTGGGCTAGAGCGTGAAATTTCTAAAATTTGCCGTAAAGTAGTGAAAGAAATTTTACTTGATAAAAAGATCAAAAAGGTTGCTGTGAGCATCGATAATCTTAAAGATTATTTAGGTGTACGTCGTTTTGATTTTGGCAAGGCGGAAAATGCCAATCAAGTGGGTCAAGTGACTGGTCTGGCTTATACTGAAGTCGGAGGGGAGCTATTAACGATAGAGGCGACCTCGATGCCTGGTAAAGGAAAGTTAAACTACACCGGCTCTCTGGGTGATGTAATGAAAGAGTCTATTCAGGCGGCCATGACCGTAGTGCGTTCGAAATCAGAGCAATGGCGTATTAATAGTGACTTTCATGAAAAACGCGATCTACATGTCCATGTGCCAGAAGGTGCTACCCCAAAAGATGGTCCAAGCGCAGGGGCTGCTATGTGTACGGTATTGGTTTCAAGCTTAACTGGAATCCCTGTGCGTTCTGATGTTGCGATGACGGGAGAAATTACCTTGCGAGGTGAGATATTACCCATCGGTGGACTGAAAGAAAAGCTCTTGGCAGCGCGCCGTGGAGGCATTAAAACCGTCTTAATTCCGTTTGAAAATACACGTGATTTAGAGGATATTCCAGCAAATATCAAAGACCAATTGGAAATTAAACCTGTTCGTTGGATTGATGAAGTATTAGAGTTAGCCTTGAGTGAAAGCCTAAAAGGCTTTGCAATCGAAACAACACCTCAAAAATAGGTAAATAAAAGGTAAAAAATAGCAAAAAAGGAGTCTTGTTGTAGAGTTTTTAATAAATTAACTTGCACCAAATCCCATTGCAAAGTAGCCTAATAAAAAAATACATTTAAGGTGGCTTTTCACCGAGTTAGAGAACACACTATAATTATTATAAAAATGGAGAACTAAAAATGAACAAAGGTCAATTAATCGATAACATTGCAGAAAGTGCTGATATCTCTAAAGCTGCCGCTGGTCGTGCATTAGACGCATTTATTGAAAGTGTAACCAGTGCACTTGTAGAAGGTGATAGCGTATCACTTATCGGTTTTGGTGCTTTTTCTGTAAAAGATCGCGCTGCACGTACTGGACGTAACCCTCAAACGGGTGCGCCAATCGAAATTAAAGCTGCTAGAGTCCCTGCATTTAAAGCTGGTAAATCTCTTAAAGATGCAATCAACGCTTAAATCGTTGTTCGCTAGAGATTTTAATAAGCGCGTCATATGATGCGCTTTTTTTGTTTTAAGGCATGCTTTATAAATTTTGGTATGTGACTTAACACAATTCGGTATATATGAGTCATAACAAGTAGAGAAAAGATTATGTTAGATAAAATGCGCGAAGGCTCACAAGGAATTGCCGCTAAAATAGTATTAGTTGTTATTATCCTGTCATTTGCTTTAGCTGGTGTAGGTGGCTATTTAGGTGGGAGTAACGTTGCGGTTGCAGTATTAGTTAATGGTCAAGAGATCAGTCAAGCTAATGTTGATCAAGCCTATCAAAATGAGCGTTCGCGTTTACAAGAGCAATACGGTGAGCAGTTTGAAATATTAGCTTCAAACCCTAACTTTGCCCAGCAAGTGCGTGCCAAGGCAACACAGGGTCTAATTTCAGATACTCTCATTAATCAAGCCATTGAAGACTTGGGTTTACGTGTTGGTGATGAGCAAGTCAAAGATGAAATTCGTAATATGCAAGAATTTCAACTTGATGGTAAATTTAATAACGAACAATATTTAGCCTTGTTACGCCGTGCAAACTATACACCGATGCAATTTAGCGAAAGCTTAAAACAGGATATTCCGCGTCGTCAGCTATTACAAATGTTAGTCAACAGTGAATTCGTTTTACCAGGTGAAGTTGATATTGCTAACCAGCTGCAAGCGCAACAACGCATTGCAAAAGTATTGTTAGTAAAAGCAACTGACTTTGTTGATGGTGTGTCGGTGAGTGATGCAGAGATAAAGTCGTATTATCAAAACAATAGTCAACTGTTTCAGGCTGCAGAACAAGTTAATGTTGATTACGTATTACTCGATAGTGCTAACTTAATTGATCGTATTACGGTGACCGATGCGGATGTTGCTGCTTACTATGAGAATAATTATTCAGACTACCAGCGTCCTGAACGCCGTAAAGTTGCCCATATTTTAGTACAGGGGCTTTCCGATGAGTCAAAGCAAAAAGCACAAGCTATCCTTGCTGAAATTAATGACGGCGCCGATTTTGCAACACTCGCAAAAGAAAAGTCAGATGATACTTTTTCAGCCGCTAATAAAGGTGAACTTGATTGGTTTGAAGCAGGTGTGATGGATCCCGCTTTTGATAAAGTGTCGTTTGCACTCACCAAAGCTTCACCTCTTTCAGAGATTGTTGAATCTACCTTTGGTTACCACATTATTAAATTAGTGGATATCGAAGCGAGTAAAACATTACCACTTGAGGATGTTAGAGGCTTAGTTGAAGTAACAGTACAAAATAATAAAAGCAGTAATCTTTATTATCAGCTTTACCAAACATTAAGTGAAGTTGCTTTTGAGTCTCCTGATAATCTTGAAGAGGCCGCCGGTGTTGTTTCTGGAAAAGTACATCATAGTGGTCTATTTAGTGCTGCGGATGTACCACTTGTATTAAACAACCGTGTTTTATTACAAACAATCTTTGAGCAAAACTTCCGTGATGAAGGCATGAATTCAGATTTAATTGAACTTTCTGACAATAAAGCAATTGTTGTGCGCGTTAATGATTACCAAGAAGCCACGCTGAAACCTTTAGATGAAGTATCAGAGCAAATTGAAAGTAATTTAATGCTGCAAAAATCACAGCAACTTGCGTTGCAATTTGCTCAAGCAATCACAGTGAAACTTGATAACAATGACTCAATTGATGCCGACTTATTGGAAAATAATTTTTCTTTCAGTGAAAAAGTGACCTTTGCTCGTTATACGCGTGATTACGATTATCAACTGATTCAGCAACTCTTTAAATTTGCAAAACCAGTTAATGATAAAGTATCTCATCACTGGGTAACACTCAGTACGGGTGATTTTGCGGTGATTGAGTTTTCAAAAGTACTTGAAGTAGAAGCAGAAAATGAAGCCGCAAAAGCTCAAATTGAAAATATGTTAGCGCGTACAATTTCTGATGAATCTTACCAATCGTTAGTGGCGCAACTCATTGCCAATGCCGACATTAAGTATCCTGTTAGCGATTAAAGAAAATGAGTAATGTTATTCTATTAAGGCGACTATTTAGTCGCCTTTTTTATGGCTTTATTTTACAGGAAATGGATCCCTATCAATCTTGAATTGAAGTAAGTAGATGATCTACATTACGCAGAAATAGTTTGTTATGGTCAGTGTTATCGATTCACTATTAATAACGATTAAGTGTAACGCAGAGCGCCTGTTTTAACGAGCAGGAATAAGCAGATAGCTGGATATGCTATTTTGATCGTTAGACCCTGAAGAATCTCATTATGAAGGCTTTAATTAGCCGGGAGAGCCACGCATTATTGCTGCGATTATGAAATATCCTACAAAAGTCAGCATTATAAGTATTCACGCTCATGATACAATGATGGCATTTTAAATTTGAGGCAAAAATGGCCAGAACAGCTGCAGCATTACATATATTAGTGAAACACAAAGAACAAGCAGAGGAT
>JBAHZV010000073.1:0-11579 GCA_037132845.1 Psychromonas sp. | reverse complement strand
GTAGCAACAATGGCCGCCATACCCGAGGAAAAGACGGCACTTGCAACACCACCGTCCATCATTTGTATTCTTTTACAGAGCGCATCTAACGTTGGAGTTGATGAGCGCGCATATGCGTGTCCTGGTTGCCCTTGGAAAACATCAATTAAACCCTGTACATCTGCAAAACCATAGGGAACCGAATTGTGGATAGGTGCATGAACCGCGCCTGCTTCTAAATTAAGTGAATGGTCCGCATGCACTATTTTTGTAGTAAAACCTTGCTCTGACATCTAAATTCCTTAAATTTTTTAAAGTGTTAGCTTAAAGCAATTATTTTTAAGCCATTATGAAGAAACACTATTTTTTATGCAGTATACAGCGATAAGGAACAAAATTAAAATTGAATCTATAGTGTACATTCATTTTTTGGAGGGCTTAGTAACATCCGCTGTTTTCCATAAAATAAAACAACTTTTACAGGTAGTTTTATTTATACCAACATGCAGCGAAACAAGGTAAGTTATATATCGAGTGTCAGATATTAGCTGTTAGATATTAACTGTTAGCTGTTAGCTGTTAGCTGTTAACTGTGTTAACTGTTAGCTGTTAGATGTTAGCTGTTAGCTGTTAGCTGTTAGCTGTTAGCTGTTAGCTGTTAGCTGTTAGCTGTTAGCTCATTATTTTATTACAGGCATAAAAAAGGTAACCCTTAGGTTACCTTTTCTTCAATCAGAATGGATTAATTAAAATCCATCGAAGCAATATTAAAGTGCTACGATATTTTCTGCTTGAGGACCTTTTTGACCTTGAGTAACAGTAAACTGTACTTTTTGGCCTTCAGCAAGAGTTTTAAAACCAGTGCTTGCGATTGCAGAGAAATGTGCGAAAACGTCAGGACCGTTTTCTTGCTCGATGAAACCAAAACCTTTAGATTCGTTGAACCATTTTACTGTACCAGTAGTAGTTGTAGACATAATAGTATCCTATTTAATATTTGAGTAATTAACCTTGAAATCAAGGAATTTTTGCTAGAAGTATTGCTATTACTTATGAAGTATAGGATTCGGTACATAATACGGAACATTGAACATAAATATAAAACTAACTTTCAAGCTGGAAGCAAGTATATATGGGTTTAAAACAGTGTCAACTCCTATTTAATTAAAATATAAATTTTTTGCAAAAAAAAACTGTTTCTTAGATTTCCAAAATATTTATAAAAACCTTATTAATCAAAGAGGAATTATTACTATTAAGATCACTTCAGCTAATACAAACGACCGCCCATCCCGTTGAGATCGCATAAATTTTAGAGTAAAACCACGTGCAGATAAGGCATACAGGACCATAATATTGGGTGATATATTGAAGTAATATTAATGAATGAATAGCGTGTACCCGAAAAACAAGAAACGGGAAGAGATGGCAGTTTAATACGGGATGCTTATCCAAATCTCAGGTTATTTAGTATAAAATGCTCTTCTATTTGAAAAAGAGGAAAAGATAAATGACAATTTGGATTGATGCAGATGCTTGCCCAGTACCCGTTAGAGAAATGGTAATACGCGCCAGCGAACGTACCAATATGGCACTTGTTTTTGTGGCTAACAGTCCACTTCCCATACCCCGAAGAGCACTAATTAAGACAATACAAGTTTCACAGGGATTTGATGTGGCAGATAATTATATTTCTTTGCATGTACAAGAAAGAGATTTGGTGATCACGCAGGATATTCCTCTGGCGGCCGAGATTGTAGAGAAAGGTATTACGGCACTTAATCCACGTGGCGAGTTATATACACCAGAAAACATTCGCCAACGTCTTGCCATGCGTAATTTTGCGCAGGAATTACGCGATATTGGACAAACAACCGGCGGTCAGTCTAAGTTTGCAGATAAAGAGAAACAGGCATTCGCAAATGCCTTAGATAGATGGCTACAAAAAAACAAAGCATGAAGTGTTAGCGATTACAATATTTGTTGTTGAGTTTTAAATTTAGCAATACGCTCGCTCTCTGCATTTTTCTTTTGCCGATTATCGCAGGGTTCGGGGCAGTCACACTCTTTATCAATACCGACGGAAGCAAGCCCCCCACAACTGCCACCGATGGTTTTTTTATTAAAAATATAACCGATTGCCATCGCGACAATAACCACCAAAAAAACCACAAAGGTAGCAACAAAATAGATCATTCGTTTTCCTCTAATAGATAAGGCTGAAATTCGGGAGTAAAGTGCTCAATAAAACCATCTCCCTGTTTTACAATCAAAAATACTGCTAACTTATTTTTCTGTGCAAAAGCAAACCCTGCTTCAGGACCCAGCACGGTAATAGCAGTCGCTAAACCATCTGCTAACATACTACTTTGATGGATAACCGTCACTGATACTAATTTATGGCTAATGGGTTTTCCTGTTTTAGGATCAATTGTGTGTGAATAACGAATGCCATCAAATTCAAAATAATTACGGTAATCTCCTGAAGTCGCTATCGCATTATCACCTATTTGAATAAGTTGCTGCACATGCTGACCATTGCTCGGGCGCTCGATCGCAATTGTCCATTGTTTATTGCCAGGTTTAATACCTTTGCCACGTAACTCACCACCAATATCAACAAGATAATCATTAATACCTAAGGATTGTAAATATTCAGCAATGACATCAACAGCATACCCTTTTGCAATAGCAGATAAGTCGACATATAAATCTGGAATTGCTTTATAAAGAGTATTATCGCTGACACTGAGGTATTGACTGCCCACCAACTTTTTATTGGTATCAATCACTTCATCACTGGGTATCTTATTGGGTTTTTTATCGGGCCCAAAACCCCATAGATTAACTAAAGGTCCAACGGTCACATCAAAAGCGCCCGCAGATAACTCAAAGAGTTGCAGTGAAGATTTAATCACCAATGCCGTTTCTGCTGAAACCTTTAAGGAGTGTGCTGATTTGTTGAAAGTGGAAAGTTCAGAGTCAGGTCGATAAGTCGACATCTGATCGTTTACTAATTCCAACTTTTTGTTTATTTCATTTTGCAATGTACTGGGAGAATAAGCAGCGTTATTTTTCTGAGACTCACTAAGGTTCATTGTTACCTGATAATAAGTGCCCATCGTTTTACCTTGCAGAGCAACAAGTTGCGCTTTAGGTGTCGGCTCACTACAGGATAAAATAAAAAAGGCTAGCCCCATTAAGGCCAGCCATTTAATGATAGGATGATTCATTACTGATTAACCATTTCTTTAGCCAAAATCATCAAGCATGATGTTTTCATCTTCCACGCCTAATTCTTTAAGCATTGAAATAACGGCAGCATTCATGACGGGTGGACCACACATGTAGAACTCACAATCTTCAGGCGCATCATGCTCTTCTAGATAGTTTTCGAGCAAGACATTATGGATAAAACCTGTGTAGCCTTGCCAATTATCTTCAGGTTGTGGATCACTTAACGCCACATGCCATTGGAAGTTTTCATTCTCTTTGGCAATCGCGTCAAAATCATCAACATAGAACATTTCACGTTTAGAGCGCGCACCATACCAGAAGCTACATTTACGTTTGGTGTGTAAACGACGGAACTGATCAAAAATATGCGAACGCATTGGCGCCATACCCGCACCACCACCAATAAAGATCATTTCATTTTCAGTTTCTTTTGCAAAAAACTCGCCAAATGGACCTGAAATGGTGACTTTATCGCCGGCTTTTAAACTAAAGATATAAGATGACATTTTACCACAGGGTAAAGACAGATCGCGTGGCGGTGGCGTTGCAATACGCACGTTCAACAAGATGATCCCTTCTTCGCCTGGATAGTTCGCCATCGAATATGCACGAATAGTATCGTCATCGACTTTTGACTCTAAATCGAAAAACTTAAAGTGCTCCCAATCCCCGCGATACTGCTCTTCAATCTCAAAATCTTTATATTTAATATGATGTGCAGGCGCTTCAATTTGGATATAACCACCGGCTTTAAAGGGAACCGTTTCTCCATCCGGGATTTGCAGTTTAAGTTCTTTAATAAATGTTGCTTCATTGGCATTTGAAACAACCGTACAATCCCATTTTTTAACCCCGAAGATTTCCTCCGGAAGTTCAATGTCCATATTTTCTTTAACACTTACCTGACAAGCTAAACGCTCGCCTTGCTTTGCTTCTTTTTTACTAATATGGTCAAGCTCAGTAGGCAGAATGTCGCCACCACCAGCCTTCACTTTAACGCGACACTGACCACATGTACCTCCACCACCACAGGCTGAAGATATAAAAACGCCTGAATTTGCTAATGCACCCAGTAACTTACCACCAGCTTGCGTTGTAATGCTTTTGTCTGCATCATCATTAACCGCAATTGTTATGTCACCCGAGCTTACCAATTTTGCTTTTGCTAATAAAATAATAATCACTAAAGCAAGTACAATAATGGTAAACATGGCAACGCCGAGAAATATTTCCATCGACTTTTTCCTTGTTTTTGAGGAGATGAAAACCACCTCCGAAATTCAATAAAGCTAAAACACTTTCTAATATAATTATTCAGCGCTAAGTCGTTATGGTTAAGTTCCAAATGAAAGTGCTATTTACTATTCTAAAAAGCACTGCCCACAGTAAAGTTATCCTAAGAAACGACCTCTAAATAATTACAGTTGAATACCTGAAAATGACATGAAACCCAATGCCATTAGGCCCGCTGTTACAAATGTAATACCTAAACCACGTAAGCCATCTGGTACATCTGAGTATTTCATTTTTTCACGGATGCCCGCTAATGCAACAATCGCTAAGGTCCAACCTATACCACTACCTACACCGTAAATTGCAGATTCAATTAACGTATATTCACGTTGAACCATAAATGCAACACCACCAAAAATGGCACAGTTAACAGTAATAAGTGGCAGGAAGATACCCAGAGCTTGGTACAATGCGGGGAAGTATTTATCTAATATCATTTCTAAAATTTGTACTAAAGCGGCAATCACACCAATAAAGGTGATAAAACCTAAGAAACTAAGATCAGCTTCCGGGAAACCAGCCCAAGAAAGTGCACCGGGTGCTAATAGGTTAAAGTAGATAACTTGGTTAACAGGTACCGAGATACCTAATACCACAATTACAGCTACGCCTAAGCCCATCGATGTTTTAACTTTTTTCGATACAGCAAGGAATGTACACATGCCTAAGAAGAAAGCTAACGCCATATTTTCAATGAAAATAGAACGTACAAACAAACTAATATAATGTTCCATTTAAACTACTCCTTTGGCTCAACTTGATCTGGACGTGCAACACGAATAGCCCAGATAATGCCACCAATAATAAAGAACGCACTGGGTGGAAGTAGTAATAAACCATTACTTTGATACCAACCGCCGTTAGAGGTTAATGGTAGAATTTCAATACCAAATAGTGCACCAGAGCCAAATAACTCACGGAAACCACCCACTAATACTAAGATAAGGCCATAACCTAACCCGTTACCAACCCCATCCACAAAACTTGGGAAAGGTTTATTTTTCATCGCAAATGCTTCCGCACGGCCCATTACAATACAGTTAGTGATGATAAGGCCAACATAAACAGATAACTGTTTAGAGATACCAAAAGCGTACGCTTTAAGTATTTGGTCTACCACAATAACTAATGATGCAATGATTGCCATCTGTACAATAATACGCACACTATTAGGAATGTAATTGCGGATCATAGAGATAAACAGGTTAGAAAAAGCCGTTACAAATAACACCGCCAAGGTCATAACTATCGCGGTTTCTAGGGTTGTTGTTACCGCTAACGCAGAACAAACACCCAATACTTGTAATGAAATGGGGTTATTGCTAACAATCGGAGAGGTTAGTACCTCTTTTAATTCACTTGATTTAGCCATTATTTAGCACTCCTTCACGCACTTTGCTAAGAAACGGACCAAAACCTAACTCACCTAACCAGAAAGTAAAGCTACGCTCTACACCTACGCTGGTTAATGTTGCGCCAGATAGGCCATCGACATCATGTTTAGACTCTTTTTTAGCTTGCCCTTTGATGATTTTAATAGCAGGTTTACCTTGCTCATCAAATAATTCTTTACCGACAAACAATGCACGCCAGCGAGGATTTGCAACTTCTCCTCCTAGTCCGGGCGTTTCACCTTGCTCATAGTAAGTGATCGCTTCAATAGTATTACCGTCAGTTTTAATCGCAACAAAGGC
The DNA here is from genome assembly GCA_037132845.1 of Psychromonas sp. Lineage (GTDB taxonomy): Bacteria > Pseudomonadota > Gammaproteobacteria > Enterobacterales > Psychromonadaceae > Psychromonas. The sequence goes on along the minus strand of JBAHZV010000073.1, from coordinate 5,376 downwards.
ATACATTGTTGACCACAAACCCGCGCCATGAATAGGCAAGATAATACGCTGTAACTGCCCCTCATCATTAGACACGAGATAAACCGTTGCTAAATTTGCACGACGTCCAATTTTAGCCACATTTTGTTGAGCTGTTAGTCTGATACTTTTTGTTGGGTCTTTTGCCGCTACACGTTGATCATAACTTGCATCATCAGCAGCAAACTCCCCCGTATCTAAATTAACGAGTTTAGTTTTAATGTTTGAAGAGAATATTTCAGAAACAGATTTATCTGTTTCTAATCCTGCGACAGCCAAAATATTACTTTGCTTATCGATCTCTTTATTAGCGATTTGCAACGGACGTAAGCCAACTGCAGCACCAGAAACAATAATTGAACATACTAGACAGACAGCTAGTACAACAACGATTGTTCTGCCAAATGTTTCCTGTTGATTAGCCATTACGAGACAACCTCCGTTTAATATTTCCTTGCACAACAAAGTAGTCAAATAACGGTGCAAATAAGTTAGCAAATAAAATGGCTAACATCATACCTTCAGGGAAAGCAGGGTTTACGACGCGAATCAAGACAACCATTAGGCCGATTAAGATACCGTATCCCCATTTACCTTTATCAGTAAATGATGCAGAGACTGGATCCGTCGCCATAAAGATCATACCAAATGCAAAACCACCCATCACCAAATGCCAGTACCAAGGTAGTTGGAACATATGATTGGTATCACTACCAATGACATTAAACAATACCGAGGTTGCGATCATACCAATCATAACACCGGCAATAATTCGCCATGAGGCGATACCCGTGATGACGATAAATGCGCCACCAATTAAAATGGCTAATGTTGAAACTTCACCGATACTGCCCTGCATATTACCAAGAAAGGCATCCATCCACGATAGGTTCGCTTGCACGGCTTCTAAGCCACCCTGTGACATAACACTTAATGAGGTAGCACCAGAAAAACCATCGACAGCGGTCCAGACTGAATCACCTGAAATATTCGTAGGGTATGCAAAGAATAGGAATGCACGACCGGCTAATGCTGGGTTTAAGAAGTTTCGACCAGTACCGCCAAATATTTCTTTGGCAACAACAATACCAAAGGTAATACCGAGTGCGACTTGCCAAAGCGGAATACTCGCCGGGACGATTAATGCAAATAAAACCGAAGAAACAAAGAAACCTTCATTGACCTCATGTTTACGTACACTTGCGAACAATACTTCCCAGAAACCACCCACGATAAAAGTCACTGCATAAATAGGCACAAAGTACATTGCACCAAACAGCAAATTATCAAATAAATTGGCACCAGACCCCATGGTCACGCCCAGTATATTTAATATCGCAATACGCCAATCATCAAGGGCAACATAACCACTAACGATTGCTTCATTCGCTTGAAATCCAGTATTATACATGCCGTAAAACATGGCAGGGAATACTGCTAACCAAACAAAAATCATCATTCGTTTCAAATCAAGATTATCACGAACGTGTGTAATGCCATGAGTTACATGGCCGGGTGTATAGAAAAATGTCGCCGTTGCTTCATACAGGGCATACCATTTTTCATAGCGTCCCCCGACCTCAAAATGAGGATCCATTTTTTCAAATAAACGTTTAAGACCCATTGTTAGCCTTCCTTCTCAATTTTACTTAAGTTTTCACGTAAGATTGAACCATAGTCATATTTACCAGGGCAAACATAAGTACATAATGCTAAATCTTCCTCATCAAGCTCTAAACAACCTAGTGTTTGTGCCCCATCGCTATCACCCACAATTAAGTCTCGTAACAATATTGTTGGTAGAATGTCCAGTGGCATAATGCGTTCATATTGCCCAATGGGCACCATGGCACGTTTACTACCACCGGTCGTAGTGGTAAAGGCAAAACGCTTCGCCTTGTTAAAAGCCGAAAGGAATACGCGTGCGACTGAATGCTTGTTAAGACCAGGAGAGCCCCAACCAAACAACTCTTTTTCATAGCCTTCAACTAATGCAGATATCTGATGATGATAACGCCCAAGATAAGCATGAGGACCATAAGCAATGACACCACAAAATACCGAGCCTGAAATAATACGAACTTCACCGCTATTCAATAATTCATTTTCTGTTAACTGTTTAATTGAAGCGCCAATAACAGTACGTATTAAGCGTGGTTTAAGCACTGCAGGACCCGCAAGAGAAATAACTTTATTAATATAAAGTTCTCCTGTTACAAACAATTGCCCAAAGGCAATAACATCTTGGTAATTAATAAACCAAACTTGTTTTGTAATGGATACCGGATCAATGAAATGAATATGTGTACCCGCAAGACCTGCAGGGTGCACACCAGAAAACAATTTTTCTTCAACATTGTTTATTGAAGATTTCGGTAATGTACCAATACCTTTACAAACATAAACTTTACTGGTCGTTAACTGTGCTAAAACAGCTAAACCATCAATGAATGCTTGCTTATTTTCATTAATAATAAGCCCAGCGTCTGCAGCTAATGGATTAGTATCCATTGCGGTCACAAAAATTGACGCAGGTTTTTCGCCAATACAAGGCACTTTATTAAATGGCCGAGTACGCAGTGCTGTCCATGCACCTGATTCAACTAAGTTATCTACAATCGTGGCACGATCAAGTCCTGCTAATTGGGTACTTTCAAATTTAGGAAAAGAAACACTCTCTTGCCCTTCAACTGAAATAACAACAGACTGCAAAACACGTTTTGCACCACGGTTAATCTCTTTAACTACACCAGATGTGGGCGCGGTAAAGTTAACACCAAGATTCTTTTTATCAACAAAAAGCACTTGACCTTTCTTTACAATGTCACCGACTTTAACAGCCATTGACGGACGCATACCAACATATTCTTCGCCTAGTATAGCTACTTCAGTAATGGCAGGACCATTCTGAATAACTTGCTCTGGTACTCCACTGATCGGGAGATCCAGTCCTTTTTTTATAGTAATCATATTTATTTGCACTATGTTTACGGAAAGAAGAGTTAGATGCCTTGCGGCATAAAAACATTAAAAGCAATTAGTTATGTCACCAAAATACAATTGACAAAACCATCACCTGTGGACTAAAAATTTCGGCGATATAATACCATAAATAACACTCACATGACTATCGCTATCGCCTGTCGTTAGTGGCTTTACTTCAAATTTTAAGATAAAATAAATTTACATGATTTGTAGTATTTTAAACATTATGATATTTTTTACTTATCTCCTCCCATACAATCGGCAGAAAGGGGGGATACATGATTTTTTTGTATCCACTGCGCGGCAGTGTAAGTATGTATCGCCAATGCATGGACAGGTCCCGCTAATTGCTCTGCTAATAACTGATTAATCAAACGATGACGTGCTAATAACTTTTTTCCTGAAAAAACGTCACTTACCACGGTGACTTTAAAATGTGTTTCTGAATTAACGGGCACAGAATGGCGAAAACTTTCATTTTCAACTTGTAAATAAATACAGTCTATATTATTTGTTAATTTTTTCTCTATAATACCTTGTACGTTCACTGGTCTATCCTTAAGCTATGCGTATTTTAAAATCACAATAGCAGGTGTTATTTGTTGACTCAATCTACTTCCCTCAATGTTGGTATGAGCAAAGCTTTTCCTTGCTCCTATCTAACAAATAAACAAGAAACATTAATCATGCTCATTGAGCCAGAAATTAATGCTAAAAGTTATTACCCAGTATTAATAGCGAATGGTTTTCGACGCAGTGGCGATCAAGTTTACCGACCACATTGTCTACTCTGTCAAGCTTGCCAATCCTTACGAATTCCAGTTCAAGGTTTCATTAAATCTAGAAGCCAAAAGCGTTTAGTCAATAAAAACAAAAAATTTATTATTAAAATGACGGATCGAGCGAGTGAGCACTACTTTGATCTTTATCAACGCTATATCAATAAGATCCATCATGATGGTCCAATGTTTCCGACGTCAAAATCACAATATAATGATTTTATTCAAAGCCAGTGGAACCAAGCACTTTTTATTGAAATATATGATCAAGAAAAATTGATTGCAGTGAGCATTACAGATCAACTTATAACGCCACAAAGCAGAGCGTGGAGTGCTTTTTACTGTTTTTATGATCCCGATTACCCTTTAAACTCATTAGGAAAATTTGCTGTTTTAGTGCAGTTAAAGCTTGCCATTGAGCATAAAATTGATTATTTATATATTGGTTATTATATTGAAGCTTGTAAAAAAATGAATTATAAAACACAATTTAAACCTCACCAACGCTTTATTAATAATGAATGGCAACGCTTTCAATAACAAATATTTTACGCAATAGCACAAGAAACAAACAACAAACCTTTACCGATTCATATAATTCTGGCATGATGCGCCGATTGAAATGAGCACTCTGCCTCGAAATTATTGAGGTAACTAAAAAAACAAAGGATCCATTAAGAATGGCAAAAGAAGATAGTATTGAAATGCAAGGCACCATTATGGATACCCTGCCTAACACAATGTTTCGTGTAGAACTAGAAAACGGACACATGGTGACAGCACATATCTCTGGTAAAATGCGTAAAAACTACATCCGTATCTTAACGGGTGATAAAGTAACTGTTCAATTAACGCCTTATGACTTATCTAAAGGTCGTATCGTGTTCCGTGCTCGTTAATTTTTAATGAAACGTTCATGAAAAAACCAGCATTGCGCTGGTTTTTTAGTTTTAGTGCAATGAACTTTAAATGCTCAGTAATCTATCTTCTTGCTACGTAAATTTTTTGTGCTCCCACGTTGGGTTTTCTTATCCATCCGTTTTCTCTGTGAATTACGACTTGCTCGGGTTGGTCGACGCACCTTTTGCACCACGGTAGCAGATAAAATAAGTGTTTTTAAACGCGTCAATGCATCGGATCGGTTTTTATCTTGAGTTCGATGACTTTGCGCCTTAATAATAATCACACCATCGGCTGTAATACGCGCATCAGAGAACCGTAACAAGCGTTCTTTATAAAAAGGTGGGAGAGTTGAGCTTTTTATATCAAAGCGTAGGTGTATCGCAGAGCTCACCTTATTAACATTCTGTCCACCAGCACCTTGAGCACGAATGGCACTCATTTCTAGTTGCCAATCGGCAATTTCGACACCATTAGATATTTTAAGAGGCATCCACTTTTTCCTTTTACGATGATAATAACATCGATAGCGTGCAGCTGATAATGTCGATAGTTATACCAAAGGAACTAAAAAGGTGATCACCCTCGCTCGTTTAAATCAACCTTAACTGCGTTGTGAGTTTTGAAGTGAGGATAACTATCTCCTGCAACTCACGCCTTGTTACCGTTAATTTATCCTTCGCAATCATTGATC
>JBAHZV010000028.1:0-9017 GCA_037132845.1 Psychromonas sp. | reverse complement strand
GTGATCAATGATTGCGAAGGATAAATTAACGGTAACAAGGCGTGAGTTGCAGGAGATAGTTATTCTCACTTCAAAACTCACAACGCAGTTAAGGTTGATTTAAACGAGCGAGGGTGATCACCTTTTTAGTTCCTTTGGTATAACAAGGGATGCTGATGTCGCCCTTGTTACTCGGATTCTTTCAGTATACTAATGACGTTTTTTAATGCTGTGATAAAAGCACGCACTTCGGCAAGGGTATTATAAAAAGAAAACGAAATACGCACGGTCCCACTGCCATTTAATAGCGCAATCAGTGGCATCGCACAATGGCTACCACTGCGCACAGCAATTCCCTGTGCATCTAATAACATTGCAATATCACTGTGATGTTCATCGCAAACACTGAAGCTTAGCGCGCCAGATTTGGCGATGCCCGCACAAAAAACAGTCACTTCGGGTAATGCTAATAAACTACTTTCAGCGACGGCTAATAACATCTGTTCATGTAATAGCAGCATTTTACGGTCATAACGATTAATAAAGTGAATGGCGGCAGCAAGCCCTATTACTCCAGCAATATTAGGGGTGCCCGCTTCAAATTTGAAGGGCAAATCCTGATAAGTGCTTTCTGAAAAACTCACACTTTTAACCATTTCTCCACCACCCTGCCAAGGGGGTAATGCTTCAAGAAGATGTTGCTTGGCGTATAAAACACCAATGCCCGTGGGCGCAAACAGCTTATGCCCCGAAAAAAGATAATAATCACAATCCAAACGTTGCACATCAATAACAAGATGCGCAACCGCTTGCGCGCCATCAATAATCACCTGTGCACCGACTTGATGCGCTAAGGAGATGATCTCTTCAATTGGATTAATAATACCCAGTGCATTGGAGATATGCGCCACCGATACAAACTTCGTTTTATGATTTAAAAGTTGTTGATAGGCGTTTAAATCTAAACAGTTGTCATTGTTCAGTGGAATAATCTTTAAAACAATGCCGATTGACTCAACAAGCATTTGCCAAGGAACAATGTTGGCATGATGTTCCAGTGCGCTGATGATCACCTCATCACCCGCTTGCAATTGTTTTACAAAAACATTAGTGAGCAGGTTAATACCTTCAGTGGTGCCTTTGGTCCAAACGATTTCTTTGTCACTTTGGGCATTAATAAACTGCGCCACGGTTTGTCGTGATTGCTCAAAGGCACGAGTTGCCCGAGCACTTAATTGATGCCCCGCACGATGTACATTGGCATTATCATGCAAATAATAATGGCTAATGGCCTCAATAACAGCCAGTGGTTTTTGGGTGGTGGCGGCATTATCAAAATAAATCAACGCATGGTCGTTTACTTTTTGATCGAGAATGGGAAAGTGTTCACGTAATTCATTCACTGAAAAAGGCTTGTTTAACATGTTATCGTTTACCACTGTGATGGCGACTTAACCCTGATAAATATTCAGGGTTAAGTTTTATAAGTAATGAGGGGTCATTATAAGTGGTTACGACCTTCAATCATTAAACGTTTCATTTCAGTGACCGCCGATGCAAAACCATCCACCACTGCGCGCGCAACAATGGCATGACCAATATTGAGTTCAATGATTTCTGGTAACGCGGCTATTGGTTTCACATTATGGTAGTTAAGACCGTGCCCTGCATTGACTTTAATACCTGCAAGGCTTGCATAAGTCGCCGCACTTGCAATACGCTCAAGCTCCTGTTGCTCAACCTGTTCATTTTGCGCATTTGCATATTGACCAGTATGTAGCTCAATATAAGCGGCACCGGTTTTAATGGCGGCTTTTATTTGCTCCTTTTCAGGATCAATAAAAAGTGAGACTTGAATATTGGCAGCATTTAATTTCGCCACCGCAGCCGCTATTTTAGGGTATGAACCCACCACATCCAATCCCCCTTCCGTGGTTAACTCGGCACGCTTCTCAGGAACTAAGCAAACAAAAGAGGGTTGGGTTTTAATGGCGATATCCACCATTTCATCGGTCACCGCCATTTCAAGATTCATGCGTGTTTGCAACGTTTGTGCAAGTACGGCTACATCTCTGTCGAGAATATGGCGTCTATCTTCACGTAGATGAATGGTAATACCGTCGGCCCCTGCCGTTTCGGCAATGGCCGCTAAATGAGCAGGCTCAGGATAACAAGTACCACGTGCATTACGAAGGGTTGCGATGTGATCGATATTAACGCCTAATAATAAATTACTCATGAACTTCCTTTATTTCAGCGCGTGAAAAAGCGCGCGACTGTGTAATGGTTTACCACCTAATAGGTGGGCTAACGCTTGCCGACAAAATCGTTTTGCAGCCCGTAAAATATCTTCGTCGGAAAAGTTGCGTTCAGCCAGTGCTTGAATTTGCTCTCCGCTATAAACATGCTGTTTGTTATGAATCGCTTGTTTGGCAAAAAAACCAGCTTGTTGTTGGTATTGATATTCAAACCCTTGCTCAAGCGCCTCACCACTGTATATATCTTGTTCAAAATTAACACCATAACCCAGCGTTTCTAATAAGGTTAATTCAAAATTTCGTAAGGCTGCCTGTGGACACTTATCACCCGCAATCGAGATCAGGGTCGCTTGGTAGGTATGAAAAAGCCCATCACAGGCGGTTTCTGCTTGTAATAATCGGTACAGCAGTTCGTTGACATACATTGCCATATACAAGCGCTTACCCACTAATGGCACCACTTGCGTTTGCGCTTCAAGGGATTTAACTACTTTTAAATTACCACGCCCAAAATAGGTTGCTTGTAATAACGTAAAAGGCTGTGCGGTGCCTCTGCGCATACGCGTGCCACTGCGTCCGCCTTTATAGATAAGGCTCACTTTACCGACATCCTGACAAAAGAGATCCAGCAGTTGGCTGGTCTCCCGATAAGGTCGGCGATGTAAAATAAAAGCGTTGTGACACTCAATTGACATAATAATGAACGCTAGCGACGATTAGCTTTCAGCATTTAGACGCGTCTGAAAGTTGAATGCCAATCGCTGCTGGCTATTTATAATCATCACCATAACCCAAACTATGCAGGGCACGCATATCATCAGCCCAACCGCTCTTCACTTTAACCCAAACTTCTAAGAAAACTTTTGAGTCAAAGAGTTCTTCCATATCAATGCGTGATTGCGTACTAATGGCTTTAATTTTTTCGCCTTTATTACCAATAACCATGCGTTTTTGTCCATCACGCTCAACCAGAATAAGCGCATTGATATGCAAGATACCATTCGCCTGTTGCTTAAACTGTTCAATCTCAACGGTCACAGAATAAGGTAATTCATCACCTAAAAAGCGCATCAGTTTTTCACGTACAATTTCTGAAGCCATAAATCGAGATGAACGGTCAGTAATATAATCTTCAGGAAAGTAGAACGCAGATTCTGGTAATATTTCATGGGACCATTCACGAATTTTTTCTATATTGTCGCCCTTTTTAGCCGACATCGGTAAAATATGTTTAAAGTTATAACGTTCACCTAAGGCTTTTAAGTGTGGCAGTAATAGCTCTTTATCTTCAACGTTATCAATTTTATTGACCGCAAGAATAACTGGGCAGGTTAAGTATTTAAATTTACTTAAGACCATTTCATCATCTTCATTCCAGTGTGTCCCTTCCACCACAAAAATGACCATTTCAACGTCGTTAATTGAGCTTGATGCAGCCCGGTTCATTAATCGGTTAATGGCACGTTTCTCTTCAACATGAAGCCCTGGTGTATCAACAAAAATAGTTTGATAATCACCATCGGTATCAATGCCTAAAATACGATGGCGCGTAGTTTGTGCTTTACGTGATGTGATACTGACCTTTTGCCCAAGCAGTGCATTTATTAGGGTTGATTTACCGACATTAGGGCGACCAACAATGGCAACCAATCCACATTTCTGGGTCATGATTTTTCTCCCAAAAGAGCAACCAACATTTTTTCAGCTGCAATTTGTTCCGCTTTACGACGACTGGTTCCCTCGCCTTGCACGCTATCAATACCGTCAATAATACAAGCTATAGTAAAGCGTTGATTGTGCGCTTCACCTTTTATCTCTAAGACTTCATAAAGTGGCAAAGGTTGTTTACGTGATTGCAGGTGTTCCTGTAATCGTGTTTTTGGATCTTTTTGACTAATACCCGGTTTAATGGTTGTTAAACGGCTATCAAACCAACTTAAAATTAGCGCGCTCACCGTCTCGATATCGGCATCTAAAAATACCGCGCCAATAATCGCTTCCACACCATCGGCGATGATAGAATCGCGACGAAAACCACCACTTTTTAACTCGCCAGGCCCCAAAATCAAGCAATCTCCGAGGTTAAATTCACGCCCGATTTCCGCCAACATTTTGCCACAAACCAGTGTTGCTCGCATACGACTCAAGTCACCTTCCGTCACTTTTGGAAAGCGTCGGTAAAGATCCGTCGAAATGGCAAAGCTTAAAATGGAATCACCTAAAAACTCGAGGCGTTCGTTATGTGCCCCTAAGGCACTACGGTGGGTTAATGCTTGTGTTAATAAAGCAAAACTCGAAAAAGTGTAAGATATTCGTTTTTCTAATCGTTTTAATTCTGTTTTTTTCATATTCTCAATCACTTGATAGCCCCAATACGATCAAAACGTATCGAGCTTGGTACCCAAGTTGGCAATAAACCATCCGCATCACGATAAAATTCAAAACTGATCCATATCGCAATCGCTTTGCCCACTAAGTTTTGTTCTGGGACAAAGCCCCAATAACGACTGTCTTTACTATTATCACGGTTATCACCCATGGCAAAATAATGTCCTTCTGGTACGACCCATTCATAAATATAAGTCTGCACATCTTTTTGTTGGAAATAATAGCCAGTGTGATCTCTGCGATTGGGGTTAATAATCACTTTATGCTCTACTTCACCTAACGTTTCACTGTAAAGTTGCATCAGTTCTTGTTCATCGGTAAACGTCTTATCCCCTAAAAACTGCATGTCTAATGCCTTGTAACTACCACAATCTTTGGTCTCACAAGCAGCCACAATATATAGTTTTTTATCTTTATAAACAATGCGATCACCCGGTAAACCAACCACGCGCTTGATAAAATCAACTCGTATATCTTCAGGGTATTTAAACACCGCAACATCACCACGCTCAGGTAAGCTTACGGGGATCAAGGTATTTTGCCATATTGGCTCTTTAACACCATAGGAAAATTTTTCCACTAAAATAAAGTCACCAATTAATAGCGTTGGCATCATGGAACCCGATGGAATTTGAAACGGCTCATATAAAAAAGAACGTAATACAAAAACGACGGCAATCACAGGAAACAATGAACGGGCATTTTCTATCAACACATTCTCTGGATAGACTTTAGCCAACATTTTTTCATCGAGCGTCACTTCCGCTTGATCCTGTGCGGCTTGGCGAGCGGCATTGCGTACAGGTGCCCATTTAAGCTTATCAATCAGCCAAACAATTCCAGTCACAAAAGTCAAAATAACTAATATTAACGCAAACGTATTTGCCATCCCTTTTTCCTTGTGTTTTTCATCATTATTATCAGCCCTTTTCTTCTTATTTAAAGCAAGAAGGAAAGCCTAAAAGGCGCTAATAATGATTATCTTTAAAATTAAAATGCCTTGATAAATCCACAACGCATTTTTATTAATCATTAAATAATGAGATTTCTATCTCATCGTTACTTATCTTTACTTATCTTTACTTATCTTTACTTATCTTTACCAATATGTAATACCGCTAAAAACGCTTCCTGTGGAACATCGACATTACCAATTGATTTCATACGTTTTTTACCCTCTTTCTGTTTCTTCAACAGTTTTTTCTTACGGGAAATATCACCACCGTAACATTTCGCGATGACGTTTTTACGCAGTTGGCGAACCGTAGCACGGGCAATCACTTTCACTCCGATAGCAGCTTGAATCGCAATATCAAACATTTGACGAGGAATAAGTTCTTTCATTTTATCAACAAGTTGACGACCATAATTTTCTGAGTTTTCACGGTGGGTAATAAGCGCCAAGGCATCAACACGATCGCCATTGATCAGTACATCAACACGCACCATGTCCGCAGGTTCAAACTTCACAAAGTTATATTCTAATGAGGCATAACCACGACTGGTTGATTTCAAACGGTCAAAGAAGTCCATCACCACTTCACCCATTGGAATATGGTAAGTTAATGCGACTTGATTACCGTGATAAATCATGTTTATTTGTACACCACGCTTTTGAACACACAGTGTGATCACATTACCGAGGTATTGCTGTGGTACTAAAATATTACATTCTGCAATGGGCTCACGAATTTCCTGAATATCATTCACCGCTGGTAATTTTGCAGGACTATCGATGTAATGCAATTTTTCATCATTGGTGACAACTTCATAAACAACGGTTGGTGCTGTTGTGATTAAATCAAGATCATATTCACGCTCTAAACGCTCTTGAATGATCTCCATGTGTAACATACCGAGGAAACCACAACGGAAGCCAAAACCCAGCGCCGATGAATTTTCTGGCTCAAAGAAGAGTGAGGCGTCGTTTATACTCAATTTACCCAATGCATCTCTGAAGTTTTCATAATCATCAGAGCTGACGGGGAAAAGACCCGCATAGACCTGTGGTTTAACCCGTTTAAATCCACTCAGTGCTTCTGTTGCGGGGTTATTAACCGTGGTGAGCGTATCACCAACGGGTGCACCTAAAATATCTTTAATGCCCGCAATAACATAACCAACTTCACCCGCTTTTAAAATACCTGTTTCATGTTGTTTAGGCGTGAAATAACCCACTTTACCCACCAGATGAACACCAGATGTGGACATCACCTGCATTTTATCGCCCACTTTAATTTGTCCATTTTTGATCCGTACTAAAGAAACAACACCTTGGTAACTATCAAACCATGAGTCGATAATAAGCGCTTGCAACGGTGCATCAATTGAGCCTTGTGGCGGTGGCACGCAACGAACAATTTCTTCTAATACCAAATCAATACCGAGACCTGTTTTAGCAGAGCAACGCACCGCTTCTGAGGCATCGATACCAATAATATCTTCAATTTCTTCACTCACACGCTCAGGTTCCGCCGCTGGTAAGTCAATCTTATTAAGAATTGGCACGACCTCTAAATCCATATCTAATGCGGTGTAACAGTTGGCTAATGTTTGTGCTTCTACGCCTTGCCCAGCATCAACAACTAATAACGCCCCTTCACAAGCAGCCAAAGAGCGTGAGACTTCGTAGGAAAAGTCCACGTGTCCAGGGGTATCAATAAAATTAAGTTGATAGGTTTCACCATCATTTGCTTTATAATCAAGGGTAACACTTTGGGCTTTAATGGTAATGCCACGTTCTCGCTCAATATCCATTGAATCAAGAACTTGAGACTCCATTTCTCGTTCAGTCAACCCTCCGCAAGTACTGATTAAACGGTCTGATAGTGTTGATTTGCCATGGTCAATATGGGCAATGATTGAGAAGTTACGAATATTTTTCATTAAACGGTTAATACCTTAAATAGAGGGCGTTGCTACACATACCTAAAACACCTATGCAACATAAGAGGCTTGGGTATAGAGTGACTGGGCATTCTAGCGAATTTATGGTCAGATAACCATCTTTAAAAAGTGACAAAAAAACACAAAATACTTTCATTTTTAAACCCTGTACTTATCCACATTCAACGACAAGCTTATTACCCTACGTTATCGCGCTGAATTTGGAAGAGATGGTTAGCTATCAATATTTTTGCTTCAATCAACTTGAATGCGCATTTTACGAATGCATTGCCCTAACATCAAGACCCAAAATGCGTATTCGAAGGTCAACTCTCACGGTTGACTCTTTAAGGGCTAAGGTGTTCACTTTAATTTCATGAAGAGGATTAATCTCATTCTTCGCACTATAATGTCATCCTTTATAAAAACAATTAAAATAAAAGCTTTGCTTACTACCTCTTAATGGGCAATTCAAGTGCAAAAGATAGTTTGATAATGAGTAATTTAGAAATTAAGGAGGCTTTAATCGTGCTCTATTTCACAAAATAGCGTTCTGAGGGGGGGGGGTAAAGCGCATTTTTTTGAAAGAAACTCACTTAAATAAAAAAATTAGCATACAATAAGTTCACTTTTTCAGGAATGTTTAAAAAAGGGTAGATTAGTGTAATACTAATGCTTTTATCTCCAGAAACATCCTAAAAAGTTCGATTTAGTAAATTCTATAAATATTCCATTTTATCTTTGAGGTTATTTTATTATGAAGTCAAATACTTCTATCTTGCTTGCTATCGCAATTGCAATTTTAGGTTATATCATTCTTAATTTTATAAGTTTTACCCTTCCAACTGAAATATCATTTGCAATCGGCGCTCTCGTGACTGGACTCGCCATTCAATTATGTAAAACAATCAATGCGACAAGTTCATCTAACGCGTCCGAGTCAACAGCCTTTGATGATGACGTTGCCACAACGACACTTTACGTGGGTAATTTACCTTATCGCGCAAATGAAGTGGCAATACGCACTCTTTTTGCAGAGCAAGGAAAAGTCATCTCAGTACGTCTTATGAAAGATAAACACACGGGTAAACGCCGTGGCTTTGGGTTTGTCGAGATGCCTGATGACGATGCACAAAAAGCAATTAATGCATTAAATGAACAAGAATTCCAAGATCGTTCTTTAAAAGTTCGTGAAGCAAATGAACGTGTTCCACGCACTGAACAGCAAGATGATAACGATTAGTTTTTATACCAGCTAAACAAAAACGCCCGATGGGGCGTTTTTTTTGCTTAACTAAAAAAGCACCGTATTAAACATCCCCCTAAGTTACATTTCACTTTGCTAAATTAAGTAAAAACGCAAACTCTCTGGCGATGTCTTCAAAGTGCTTAAAACGTCCTGATTTCCCACCGTGGCCAGCTTCCATATCAGTGTACAAAAGCAGTTGATTATCATCACTTTTAAGATCCCGTAACTTAGCAACCCACTTAGCAGGCTCCCAATAC
>JBAHZV010000110.1:0-15396 GCA_037132845.1 Psychromonas sp. | reverse complement strand
AGAAATGTTACAAAAAAATCCTTTCATTAGTGATTAAATGACCTATTATCTTTGTCTTACATCAAAACATCTTATGTAATTTTTACTTATAGTTCTTGTTTTTTATTACCTACTTAAATGTCTAATCGAGGGGATCAGCTTAATGTCTTTATTGGAAGTTAAAAATCTTAGGATTGAATACCCTTCTCGTTTTGGTACTCATGTTGCGGTTAAAAACCTCTCATTTAATATTAACCGTGGCGAAATAGTCGGTGTTGTTGGCGAATCAGGCGCAGGAAAATCCACCGTTGGTAATGCGATTATTGACCTACTGAGCCCACCGGGCATCATTGCAGGTGGTGAAGTTTTCCTCGATGGGCAGCTAATTTCCAATCAAAGCGCGCAACAGATGAAAAAAATTCGCGGCAATAAAATTGGTTTTATTTTTCAAGATCCAATGACCTCGTTAAACCCATTATTTACCGTTGAGCAGCAATTGCTGGAAACTATCCACGCTAATTTAGACCTCTCACACGAAAAGGCTCAGCAACGCGCATTGCTTTTGATGGAGCAAGTCGGCATTCCAGATCCCGAAATACGTATTAAACAATACCCCCATCAATTCTCTGGAGGTATGCGTCAACGTGTGGTGATCGCCATTGCACTCTCCGGTGAGCCCGATCTCATTATTGCCGATGAACCCACAACCGCGCTAGATGTTTCTATCCAAGATCAAATATTAACTCTGATCCGTAATTTGTGTATCGAAAAAAACGTCGGCTGTATGCTCGTCACTCATGATATGGGTGTCGTCTCGAATATCACCGATCGGGTTGCAGTGATGTACCGTGGCGATTTAGTCGAATTTGGTGAAACAGCGCAGGTACTAGGCGCACCAACACATGAATATACGCGTAGCTTAATCTCTGCGGTACCACGCTCTGATATTAAGTTAGACAGGTTTCCACTGGTCAGTTACATCGAAGAAGCATATGAACTAGAACAGTTAGATATTAAAAATCATTGGTTAGGTCAAAGAGAAGAGCAACGTCAATATAGTGGTCCACTACTCAATGTGGAGAATATCAGTCTACGCTTTGTCACCAAGGATTCTTTCTTTGAAAGTAAACGTGAATACGTACAAGCAAACAAAAATGTAAGTTTTGTGATTAATGAAGGGGAAACATTTGGTTTAGTGGGTGAATCAGGCTCTGGCAAATCAACCATTGCACGGGTTATTGCAGGATTATATCCACCAAATGAAGGGAAAATCACCTTTGAAGGCATCGACCTAACAGCATTAAAGTCAGAAAAAGAGCGTCGCCCTATTAGACGACAAATGCAGATGGTATTTCAAAATCCTTATACTTCCATGAACCCACGCATGAAAATATACGAGATCATCGCCGAACCGATCCGCTTCCATAAACTTGCATCTTCTGAACAACAAATCCAACAAATTGTATTTGATTTACTGGATCATGTTGGCCTAGGAAAAATGGCTGGGGTCAAATACCCACATGAGTTTTCAGGGGGGCAGCGTCAACGTATATCGATTGCACGTGCCTTAGCAACACGCCCTCGCCTATTAATTTGCGATGAGCCAACCTCTGCGTTAGATGTATCAGTACAAGCACAGATATTAAATCTGCTGAAAGATCTACAGGATGAATTAAATCTCACCATGTTATTTATCAGCCATGATTTACCCGTTATTCGACAAATATGCGACCGTGTTGGCGTAATGCGTCACGGTGAATTATTGGAAGTGAGCGATAGCGAAAAACTTTTTACCCATGCACAACACGAGTATAGCCAACATTTAATCTCCCTTATGCCGGAGTTTAAAGGATTGCGTACGCAACTATAACTAACCCCCCAACTGTTCAAAAGGAATTTAATATATGAAATTTGTAAAAACAAAACTCGCTATTGCCCTGCTCGCGACGGGACTCAGTTTTTCAGCTGCGGCTGCTGATATCACTATTGCTTATGATTCAGACCCAGTAACACTTGACCCACATGAGCAACTCTCTAATGGCGTGTTGCAGATGTCACACATGCTTTTTGATCCACTAATACGCTTTACTAAAGAATTTGAATTTGAACCACGTATCGCCGAAAAATTTGAGCGAATTGATGCAACGACATTCCGTTTTACACTGCGTAAAGACGTGACATTTCATTCTGGCAATAAATTAACCGCCGATGATGTGGTATGGACCTTCAACCGTTTGAAAGAATCTGCTGACTTTAAAGGTATATTCGCACCTTATAGTGCATTAAATAAAATTGATGATTATACCGTTGAAATCATCTCATCTAAACCGTACCCATTAGTATTACAAACAGCGACCTACATTTTCCCAATGGACAGTAAATTCTACTCAGGTGAATTAAACGGTAAAGATAAATCAGTTATCGTAAAACATGGTAATTCTTTTGCTTCAACACATGTATCAGGCACGGGTCCTTTTATTGTCGTCTCTCGTGAACAGGGCGTAAAAACCGAATTTGAACGTTTTGATGACTATTGGGACAAAAGCTCTCCAGGTAATGTGGATAAATTAACCCTTGTCCCTATTAAAGAAAATGCGACACGTCTTGCTGCACTACTTTCTGGTGATGTAGATCTCATTTTCCCGGTTGCACCAAACGATCAACAACGCGTGATTGATACAAAAAATATCGACCTAACCACGGTTTCAGGTACACGCCTTATTACCCTGCAAATGAACCAGAATAGCAATGAAGCATTAAAAGATGTGCGCGTACGCCAAGCGATTGTCTATGCTATTAATAATGAAGCGATTGTCAAAAAAATCATGAAAGGCTTTGGAACAACAGCTGGCCAACAAAGCCCAACGGGTTATGCAGGACATGATGATAGCTTAGTACCACGTTATGATCTTAAAAAAGCACGTGCATTAATGAAAGAAGCAGGTTACGAAAAAGGCTTGGCATTAACCATGTTGGCGCCTAATAACCGCTATGTCAATGATGCACAAATTGCACAAGCAAGCGCTTCAATGCTGGCTAAAATTGGTATTAAGGTTGATCTTAAAACCCTGCCTAAAGCACAATATTGGCCTGAATTTGATAAATGTTCTGCAGATATCATGATGATTGGTTGGCACTCTGATACTGAAGATTCAGCAAATTTCACAGAGTTTTTAACCATGACACGTGATAAAGAAACCGGTAAAGGTGCTTATAACTGTGGTTATTACTCAAACCCTAAAGTGGATACTTTAGTGAATGAAGCCAATATTGAAACTGATCCAGCTAAGCGTTCAGAGATGCTAAAAGAAGTAGAGAGAACACTTTACAACGATGCAGCCTTTGTACCGTTACATTGGGAGGATCTCGCATGGGGAACAAAATCTACCTTACAAATCAACCCTATCGTCAGCGCACTCAATTTCCCATACTTTGGTGATTTAGTCGTTAAATAGCCGTATCTTTTACTATTTGAGGTGACTTTGAATGAAGTCACCTCTGTTTAAATGCTGTTTTATTTTTATTATTGCCATTGTCATGGTCATGGTCATTCAGTTTGCGCTGAATTGACACAATAATAAAAATGAAATCGATATTACTTTTTATAGGAAACAACCATGTTTACCTTCTTGGTCCGACGACTATTTCAAGCTTTAATTGTGATGTTTGTGATAAGTTTAGTTGCTTTTGCAATTCAAGATAACCTCGGCGATCCATTGCGTGAAATGGTGGGACAATCCGTATCAGAAGCAGAGCGCCAAGCATTGCGTGATGAGCTTGGGTTGAATGATCCTTATTTGACCAAATATAGCCGTTTTATAGGTAATGCAGTACAGGGTGATTTAGGTAACTCTTACTTTTTCAAGCGCCCCGCAGTTGATGTTATTTTAGATAAATTACAAGCAACAATGGAGCTCGTACTTGGGGCGACACTGATTATTATTATGCTCTCTTTGCCACTGGGAGTTTACAGCGCAATTCACCCCAAAAGTATCTGGACCAAAGTAATTATGACCTTTAGTAGCCTTGGCATCTCAATCCCCGTATTTTTAACTGCAATAATATTAATGTATATATTCTCTATTGAGCTCAATTGGTTACCTTCCTACGGGCGAGGTGAAACAGTCAATATTCTTGGTTGGGAAAGTGGCTTTTTCACTACAGATGGTTTGTTGCATTTAATTTTACCCTGCGTCTCTCTTGCTTCAATTATGTTGCCATTGTTTATCCGATTAGTGCGTTCTGAGATGTTGGAAGCATTAAGCTCAGAGTACGTGAAATTTGCTATCGCAAAAGGACTCCCGATGAAGAAGGTCCATTATCGACATGCGTTAAAAAATACCATGTTGCCACTTATCACAGTGGGGGGGGTACAAATTGGAACGATGGTGGCATACACTATTTTGACTGAAACTGTTTTCCAATGGCCCGGCACAGGATTCTTATTTTTAGAAGCGATTAATCGCGTAGATACACCGCTGGTCACTGCCTATGTTATTTTTGTGGGACTTCTTTTTGTGGTAACCAATACCATTGTTGACCTATTATATGGTGCAATAAATCCAACAGTGAACATTACGGGTAAAGGAGCTTAATGATGTCAAATAATAACCACCAGCAAATAGCGACACGTTGGCAAAAAATGAAAGACTCCGATTTCATCTACTACTTTAAGCGCGATAAAGTAGCGATGGTCAGTTTTGCACTATTTTTGGCCTTTTTTCTGGCCGCTCTTTTTGCTCCCTTGCTCTCTCCAACCGATCCCTACGACCTCATGATTATCGACATTATGGACTCTGAACTTCCACCAAGTTGGATGCCAGAAGGAGACCCGCGATTTTTATTAGGGACTGACAATCAAGGCCGCGATATTCTATCCACTATTTTATATGGCTCGCGTCTCTCATTAACCATTGGTTTTTCAGCCGTCGCACTACAACTTTTTTTAGGCATTATAATTGGCTTATCTGCAGGCTATTTTGGTGGCCGAATTGATAGTTTTTTAATGCGTTTTGCTGATGTGCAACTGTCTTTTTCAACCATGATGGTAGCCATTATTGTTTCTGCCATTTTCAAAGCAAGCTTCGGTGCGGAATTTTTCGGTGAGTATGCAGTGATCATGCTGATCGTTATCATTGGTATTGCCGAATGGCCACAATATGCACGTACTATTCGCGCCTCAGTATTAGCTGAAAAACAAAAAGAATATGTAGAAGCAGCACAAGTAATGGGCTTTAAAGCAGGGCGTATTATGTTCCGTCATATACTGCCTAACTGTTTGTCCCCTATTTTGGTTATCACAACGGTACAAATAGCCAATGCGATTATGTCTGAAGCGGCCCTCTCTTTCTTAGGGCTAGGGCTTCCTGTTGACCAACCTTCACTAGGTGCACTGATCAGCATCGGTTTTCAATACATATTCTCTGGTGCATGGTGGATAACCGTTTTCCCTGGGATTGTTTTAATCTCACTGGTATTAGTTATCAATCTACTTGGTGATTGGTTAAGAGATCTTTTCAACCCTAAGCTCTACAAAGGTTAAAAGGAGCGATCTCATCACCAGCAGCAAAGGTATTTTTTAAAGAATACCTTTGTTGCCATCAATTATTTAATCAATGCCGAGTGATGCATTGGTTATTCTAATCAAACAAAACAGCATAAAATCCCCACTTCAGCCATCCCCTTGCGCTTAATGAAAGAGTTAATGATTGATCAGGAATAATCAAGTAGTTAGGTGAATGGTTATCAACCTGCAATTAAAGCCCTATATCCTCATCATTTTTCTCGGTTTAGTCACATAATGAGTAATTTTTGATGTTTTAAAGCACGTTAATCTTTCATTGTTATTTTAAATGACTATTTTTACAACATCTGATAGATTAAATGATACCTATACTCGCTATCATTCAATATGTAAAATTCAGTTAGTTGTCGATTTAACGCTGATAAAATCATAGTTATTGAGTATCACAATATTCAGTAAAGGGGAGCTCTTCAACGATTGATGTTTTATTGCTTAGAATGAAGTTATCGAAACTGATCATCCTTACTGGCTTACATTATCTCTAATTTCGTGGTGCATGTTGAAGTGAGGTTCGCACGCTATTCCGATGCTAATTTCCCTTTCATAATCACAGATTATTTCATTCATTCTATTAGGTATTAGGTATTAGGTATTAGGTATTCAAGCTTGCTATTGAATAATGCATCTTGAATGATTGCAGGTATCACTACATGAGGTTATTACAATGAAAGCACTACTATTAAGTTTATTAATTAGTCTTCCTTGCGTTGCACAACAGGTTACTTATCAAGTTGATGGCAACGATTATCAAGGATATTTTGCGAAAGCACAGGGTCAGTCCAAAGGCAGTGTATTATTAATACACGATTGGGATGGTTTAACTGAGTATGAAATAAAACGTGCCGATATGCTTGCTGAGCAAGGTTATGATACTTTTGCTGCCGACCTTTACGGAGCAGGAAATCGTCCCATTGAAACTAAAGCTAAAAAAGCAGAAACAGGCAAGTTATATAAAGATCGCGAAAAAATGCGTCGTTTAATTTTAGGTGCCATTACGGAGTCAAAAAAATTAAGCCAAGAGGATATGGTGGTGATGGGTTATTGCTTTGGTGGCGCGGCTGTTTTAGAACTGGCACGCTCTGCACAAGCACCCGAAGTTAAGGGTTATGCAACCTTTCATGGTGGTTTAGCAACACCTGAAGGACAAAATTACGAAAAGTTAAACGCACCACTTTTTATTGCCCACGGTGGTGCAGACAGTGCAATCCCCTTAACACAGGTTGCAGAGCTAGGTGCAAAACTTGAAGCGGTAAAGGCCGATTATGAAATTCAAATCTATTCTGGTGCACCGCATGCTTTTACCGTAATGGGCTCTCCTCGTTACCAAGAAGTAGCGGACAAAAAATCATGGAATACATTTTTAACCTTCCTTGATACAAATTTATAAAGATATCTTTAACTAACTAAAAATCAACAACATTGATATAAATAACCCGCCTAGTTTAGGCGGGCTATTCGATGAAAACGGTTTATTAAATCACCCTTTTTTATCTTTGCGGTAGCAGTGAAAATGTTGGCGAGCGCTCAGAGAAGGAGATAACAGTCCAGCACGTTGAGAATACTCCCTCGAAGAATGGCTATTTATGCCTATGTTCAGAATGACCTTGTCCTTCTAAAGCATTACCATTAGAGTCATAAAATCCTGATGCGCCATGATCAACAAAACCCAAACGAATCATCTTACGAATAAAGGGATCAGATTCATTATCACCGATATCGGCAAAATCAGTGCTTTGATATGTATTTAATTCCTTGTATATTTTAGCAACTTGCTCTTTATCCTGTTTAACTTCCAACAACTTAAGATGCATCGTTTTTTCACCCTTGGTATGCTCTATTGCTAACGGTAAATTGTATTTATTAGACCAAGTGACACTCCATTTTTCACCCTCTTTTTCTTGGTAATAACGCGTATCACAGGCATTTATTTTTTCTTTATTTTCCAATGAATCGATAAATTTTTGACTTACCAATTGATACATCCCACTCCAATCCGTGCGCGTACTTTTAGACATGTCACCACGGTGGTATTCAATTGCATGTTTAAATTCATCAAAATAATGCACATTTTTTACAAAACCATTGCTTTGTAAATACCACAAGTTACTCGTCTGGGAGTCTGGATAGCGGTATAAAATAGTACGCTCTGACTGACGAATAAATTCAAAATTCTGACGCTTCGTTTTTTTAGCACTCTTCATATTCAAAGTTGTTGTACTTTCAAAACGAGCCAAAATATTATCTGATTCCACAGTACAGTTTTGCGCCCATGTAACACTGGGCATTAAAGTTAACAACAGTATCATTGCTTTCATTACATATTCCTTTTCACGCTTATAAAAAGCATTTAAAAACTTAAATAAAGTATATATACCCGGTACCAATCAAAATACTTTATTGTGTCTATTGAATAATAACGGGTATAAATACCGTCCATGTAAATGGTTCGGTATTTCATCCACTAACTGAATTATAAAGCGTCTACATTTGCATCCGCTTTAGTCACTAGGTCTAAGGCATAGTCCATCACGTGAAAAATAATATTTTGCTCATTAGTGCCATTGACTAAATGTGCACCAGGACCTCGCGCATAAATAGCAACATCTTCACCACTATGTGTTTCTGCAGAAAGTGCTACAAGGGCTTCTTGATGGAAACCGGCACTCTCTGTGTCTACCTCAGTGAGATCAACACGTTCTCCAGCTCGGATCTCCTCGTCGTAACCCATGTCAGCATCGGTTTCATCCCCTAAATCAGAAAAACCACGACCATTGGCATATCCCAGTGTGGTGTAGGGCATATCATCATCAGCTAACGACACCTCCGTCTCTCCCACGCCAACCACTTTACCTAATATTGGATTACCACGCTTTGGATAACCCGCAATAGTAAATACATGGCCGTGATCAGCAGTAACAATAATTAACGTATCCTCTTCGCTGGTTAATGATTCTGCTACGGCAACAGCATTGGATAATTCAATGGTATCGTGTAAAGCATTGTAGGCATTCCCCGCGTGATGCGCATGGTCAATACGACCCGCTTCAACCACCAAAAAGAAACCCTTCTCATTGTTGTCTAATATTTTAATCGCTGTTTCAGTCATTTCTGATAAGGAAGGTTCACCAGCAATATCATTTTCACGATCGGCTTCATAGTGCATATGGCTTTCGTTAAAGAGGGCGAATACATGTTCAGTGGTTTCAGTGTCAATCGCATCAAAACCAGCTTGATCCATTATGTAAGTACCCTCTGTATAAAGGTCAGTCCACTCGCTAATAAGATCACGGCCATCGGTACGATCACCTTCAATAGCACTGCTTGCATCGGTTGAATTGTATGTGGCATTATTAGGTAAAAAGTGACGGCGCCCACCCCCCATCACCACTTCAAGACCATCAATATCAATACCAGCAATACGCGCTTCTAAATTACTTTTAAAGTTGACCAACTGCGAAGCGATATCTTCACATTCATCAGCACTACCATCACTAGGCATGTCACTATTGTCTTCCCAATTACGCTCAGCAGACTTCGCGTAGGTAGCAGCGGGAGTCGCATGAGTGATACGAGCAGTGGAAACAATACCCGTGGAGAGACCCGCTATTTCAGCTAATTCAAGTGCGCTTATTAATTCATTACCACTGGTGGTTGAACAGTCTGCACGGACAATATTTTCATTCACACCGATAACACCAACATCCGTTTTAACACCCGACATGATTGCCGTCATGGTGCCCGCACTATCGGGTGTTTGAGCATTTACATTATAGGTTTTTGCTAACCCTGAAAAGGGGAAGTTATCAAAACTAAGATTATTTTCCTCCCCATCTAAGCCTTTTTCCTGCCCGTCTAAAATACGCGCAGCAGTTATTGTGCTAACTCCCATGCCATCACCAATAAACAGGATCACATTTTTAGCTAATCCTTTTTCTTTCACAATTTTTGCAAATTCTGTCGCATTGCCTGTGATTGTCGATGCGCTGCCCATATACCAAACGTTAGACTGCGCATGGCTTAGTGAACGCTCATCAGTAGCAAGGTTCTTTTCACTATCCGTTGTTGAAGATGAGTAGTTGCTACAACCAACTAACACACTGCTAATGGCTAATGCTAAAAGTGATATTTTAAATATATTCAGATTAATTGTTTTCATGTTAGTGAACCTTATTCAGCCGTTAGGTTTAAAGTTTTATCAATTATATGGAACAGAGCACTTTGCTCCATAACCCCTTGCACCAAGTAGGATCCCGGACCATTTGCATGGATGGTGATATCTTCACCACTGTGTGTTTCAGCAGTCATTGGCACGGTGGCTTCTTGATGAAACCCTGACGTTTCAGTATCTACACCACTCAAATCGTTACGACCTACACTTATGGCTTCGTCATAACCTAAATCTGCATCGGTTTCATTACCGAGATCAGAAAATCCACGACCATTGCTATAACCCAGTGTGGTGTAGGGCATACCATCTTCGGCTAAAGATGCTTGTGTTTCATCCACCGCAATCACTTTCCCTAAAATTGGATTACCACGTTTAGGATAACCAGCAATCGTAAATACATGACCGTGATCAGCCGTTACAATGATCAACGTCTCTTCATCATTGGTTAAATCAAGTGCAGCCTGGACTGCATTTGATAACTCAATGGTATCCATCAATGCATTGTAAGCATTACCAGCATGATGGGCATGGTCAATACGACCAGCTTCAACCACTAAGAAATAACCGTTATCATTATTATCTAATATCTTAATTGCGGTCTCGGTCATTTCTGTCAGTGATGGTTCACCAGATATATCGTTGTGACGATCTGCTTCGTAATGCATATGGCTTTCATTAAATAAACCCAATAAATGCTTTGTCGTTTCTGTATCAATGGCATCAAAACCTGATTGGTCCATCACATACACACCTTCACTGTATATCGATTGCCATTCTTCAATGAGGTTTTCACCGTCTGTCCTATCACCTTCAATTGCACTACTAGCATCCGCAGAATTGGCGCTCGCATCATTGGGTAAAAAATGGCGACGCCCGCCACCCATTACCACTTCTATACCATCAATTTCCACGTTATAACGCGACTCTAAGTTACTTTCGAAATTAACTAATTGTGCGGCAATATCTTTACAACCATATTCGATGGCATCATCAGGCATGTCACTAATATCTTCCCAGTTACGCTCAGGTGATTTTGCATATGTAGCGGCCGGTGTGGCATGAGTAATACGCGCGGTTGTAACAATACCTGTGGATAAACCTTTTATTTCTGCTAACTCAAGTGCAGTGGTAACCTCATTATTTTCCATGGATTCACATTCTCCACGTACAACTCCTTCAGCGACACCTAACACACCCATATCTGTTTTTAAACCGGACATCATTGCTGTCATCGTACCAGCACTGTCTGGTGTTTGAGCATCGACATTATAGGTTTTCACAAGCGCGGTACGAGGAAATTTTTCGAAGGATAAAAGACCTTCTTCCCCGCTATTTTCTTTATTTTGTCCATCTAAAATACGTGCGGCAGTTAATGTGGAAATCCCCATACCATCACCAATAAAAACGATAATATTTTTTGCGTTTTTAATGGTTTTTTGCGCTTGTTTCTCACTAATAGAGGTTTGTGCATCCGTGTACCAAATATTATTTAATTGATCATCAGAGATAACCCCCGCAACTGCAGAGTGAGTTAACCCTAATGCTAAAGCAGCCTGAATTGCTTTTTTTATTTTCATCGTATTCCCTTAAGTGCCTTGAATGACAGGCAGTCACAATAGACCAGTTATATGACAATTTACTGGCATTTTTATGAAGGAAATATTTCAAAAAATATTTATACATTTATAATTAATTTCAATAGGTTGCTTAAAAAACACCCTTTCATTTAATCAAGTAGTTAATTATTGCACAGAGTAAGTTGGGTATATCAGGTGCAAGATCAAGCCATAGCTGACTATTACGATTGTTTCTAGCGAGCAGTGAAATATAGTGAAGCGGATTGGAATAAGTGTAGATGTGTCAATAAACATGAGGAGGAATCATTGCTAAAACAGATATGATCTAACTAAAAAAACCGCTCTATTCTAATAAAGCAGTTTATTATATAAACCATTATTGTGCTAAATTAAATAGAGACGAGCTCATCTTCAGCCTGTGATAACAGTGCAAACTCTTCCTCTGCGCTACTAGCAACTAGATTATGACGGCCAACAAAGAAATAATAAGCCATGCCGATAACAAATAATAATAAAGTGAAAAAGAATGCTCTTACATCATAAGCATATACCCCTGTTAATGCGACTAAAGAGAGTGCAAATGAGATACCTGAGGTCACAATACCACCTGGTGTTTTATAAGGGCGCTTAAGGTTTGGTTGCTTAATACGTAATAAAATATGGCTACCTGACATCATCGCATAGGAGACCGTCGCACCAACAACAGCCATTGATAGCATCAGATCACCTTCACCGGTTAATGACAGCAAAAAACCTAAAACTCCTGGGACGATAAGTGCACGTACTGGCACCTTGCGTTTACTGGTTAAGGATAATTTATTTGGTAAATAACCTGCACGCGACAATGCAAAAACTAACCGACTGTAACCGTAAATAATAGAGAAAAATGAAGCGACTAACCCGGCTAGCCCCAATACATTCACCATCGTTGCAACATTGTTATTACCCGTTAAATTTAGCGCATCAACTAACGGCACGGCACTCGCCCCCGTCATTTTAGCGCCCGCTGCTCCGGCCACTAAAACGACCACAAGCACCGCAGTACATAATAGAAAAATCATGGCTGCAATAATACCTTTAGGCACATCTTTGGCTGGATCTTTGGCTTCTTCTGCGGCCAGCGGCACACCTTCAACAGCCAAAAACAACCACATTGCAAAAGGTAATGCAGCCCATACACCATAAAACCCCATTGGCAGGAACTCACTACCATTAGCTAAGGGCTCTATATCAAATAGATTATCGACACTAAATGAAGGTAATAAAGCAACCGCAGTCACAATAATAGCCAGCACAGCGAAGGCACTAATCACCATCATCACTTTTAACGCTTCACCAGCACCTAGAATATGGATACCGACAAAGACCAGATAAAAAAGCGCATAAACAATTGGGCCATCCATGCCAACTAATTCATTCACCGCAGAGCCAATAAAAATCACAATAGCAGCCGGGGCAAGTGTATATTCAATAAGTACCGCAAGGCCAGTGAGATAACCACCAGCGGGTCCCATTACTTGCCGTGCAAAACTGTAGCCACCACCGGCAGCAGGAATTGCAGCAGACATTTCAGCGAGTGATAAAACCAAGGTTAAAGACATAATCCCCATCCGCACAGAAGCCATCACAAAACCACCCCTGCTTGAGAGAGACCAAAATTCCATCTGGCGAAATCATCGGAGATAACAGATGAAATGCCTAACCCAGCCAGTAAAATTCAGCCTGCGACACCCTTTTTTAACTGTCGTTGCGCTAAATACTCTTCATTAGTCGACATAATACTTCCTTTTAAGTTAAACAAAATTTTTGTGTATATGTACTTTCAAGTAACCTATCTTCAGAGCAATCTTTCAAATTAATGCCTGATAATTTTCTCCGCTGAGATTCATTTAATAAGTAATGGCATCGATGTGCTGCTACTTCATATTGTAGCCCTGCTGGCCTAATATTAGAGATGCAATTCCTGAACGAATCATCCATGCCACGTTGCGCATTCCAAGTAAGATAAAGTCCCATACTGTCCGGTGAACTTAATCCAGGGCGTTCACCAATCAGCATGATCACCTGTTTAGCTTTTAAGGTTTCACCCACATCATCACCTATCGCGACGCGGCCTTGCAGAGCAATACAAAGAGGCGCTATTTTCCACTGCTTGTGAGTATCTTCATTAAGTCGACTAATTAATATTTCTAAAAAAGGTTTAGCATGGCGGGTAATTGCATAGGACGATAGTCCATCTGCAATCACGAACACTAAATCATATTGTTCATCAGCAGATAGCTGTAATGTTGAAATAGAAGCTTCAGAAAGTTGTCGCCCCAAATCTGGCCGTTGTAAATACTGGACGCGATCCGGTGCTTTACTGTGTAATTTCTGGATTGGTAAATAAGGCTGTAATAACTTTGATTGCGTAAACTGCTCACACAGTAAATCAACCTCAAGTGGTACATGAACGGCATCAATAGCCTGTGCATGTGAAAGCTGAAAACGTAATAATTCTGCCGTAGGGATACTGGTTCCAACACGCCCGAGAGCAATACGAGCATCCGTAAACTGACGTAATTTTTGCCATGTGTCTTGATGCACAATATTTTTATTTATTGTGTCTTTATTAATTGGCTTAATAATACTCATACAAGCTCCTTGACCATGTTTAATTGATGCGTAAAACTATCTGGGAGTTTGTTACTTAACTGCGTACTATTATCGAATGATGATATTTGCATCTTTTTTAACCACTGGTCAAACTCAGGCGCAGGCCGAAGTCCTAAGACCTGCCTTACGTATAACGCATCATGGAATGAGGTCGTTTGATAATTAAGCATAATATCGTCAGAGCCAGGTATGCCCATGATGAAAGAACATTCTGCAACGCCTAACAAGGTGAGTAAATTATCCATATCATTTTGATCTGCGTAGGCATGGTTGGTATAACAAATATCGCAGCCCATCGGTAAACCGAGTAATTTTCCACAAAAATGATCTTCCAATCCAGCACGAATAATTTGCTTACCATCATAAAGATACTCAGGGCCAATAAAACCCACCACAGTATTCACTAACAACGGATTAAACTTACGTGCAACAGCATAAGCACGGGTTTCACAGGTTTGTTGGTCAACACCGTGATGACCATTTGCAGACAAGGCACTACCCTGTCCCGTTTCAAAATACATGACATTATTACCCACAGTGCCACGTTGTAATTGCAAGGCAGCTTGGTGCGCTTCATCTAACACGTTGAGATTAATGCCAAAGCTTTGATTGGTTGCTTGTGTACCAGCAATAGATTGAAAAACAAGATCAACCGGAGCACCTTGCTCAATCGCTTCAATGGTATTGGTAATATGCGTTAAAACGCAGGATTGAGTCGGTATTTCATAATGGTGAATGACATCATCCATCAACTTCATGAGCTTAACCGCTTGGGAAACACTGTCGGTGGCGGGGTTAATTCCAATAACGGCATCACCACTGGCATACAATAAACCATCAAAAATAGAGGCCGCGATGCCATTCACATCATCAGTGGGATGATTGGGTTGCAGGCGAGTAGACAGACGCCCAGATAAACCGATGGTATTACGAAATTTAGTGATTATATTACATTTTTTAGCAACCAGAATAAGATCTTGGTTGCGCATTATTTTACTAACGGCGGCCACCATTTCAGGGGTAAGACCCGGACGAATACGTGCAAAAACTACCTCAGTAGTCGTTTCTTGTAATAACCAGTCACGGAAATCACCGACCGTAAAGTGTGCAATTTCCGCAAAAGAAAGCAGATCATGATCATCGATAATAAGACGTGTTATCTCATCACTTTCATAAGCAATCAGTGTTTCCTGTAAAAATATTTTTAAGGGTAAATCTGCTAATAACATCTGCGCGACAACACGTTGCTCAGCAGAAAGGGCAGCAAGACCCGCTAATTGATCTCCAGATTTTAATGCAGAGGCTTTAGCCATAACATCGGCAAGGTTATCAAATTGATAAACATGCGAGCCGAGTTGGTAGCGATAATTAGACATTTTATATATCCCAAGTTTTAAATTAGGCGCAGAATTTGCAAAGACTATAGAAAAGAA